>CANQCD010000008.1 GCA_947589455.1 uncultured Lachnospiraceae bacterium
GCCTGCAGGCGTAGGATTGATGAAATGAGGACAGCGATGAAAAAGATTTGTTTTTTTTCAGGAGATATTACAAGGAGCGGCGGAACGGAGCGGGTTGCCGCTATGATAGCAAATGGGCTGGCAGAGGAGGGAGAGTATGAGATTTCTTTCCTGAGCCTGACAGAACAGGAGAAAGAACCTTTTTTTGCATTACATCCGGCTGTGCGGCATGATGCGCTCGGCGACCGGTGGATTGCGCCGGGGCCGGGTTATCTGCCTGTGGTCCCGAAACTGCGCCGTTTTTTAAAACAGCGCAGGCCAGATATTTTGATCGATATTGATATTGTGTTAGATATCCTTTCGATTCCGGCGGCAAAGGGGCTGCGCACGAAGGTAGTTTCCTGGGAGCATTTTAATTATGGCTATGAGACGGCTGCCCTGTACCGCCGGCTTATCCTGAAATACTCGGTTCGGCGGAGCGATCATATCGTCACGCTGACAGAGGGGGATAAGAGGACTTATATGGAAAAGACTGGCAGAACGGACAGGATTTCAGCCATCTATAATCCGATGCAGGAAATCGTCTGTGACGACAGTGTCCCCAGGAAAAAGTGGCTGGTCACGGTGGGACGGCTGATTCCGAGGAAGGGGATGGACTATCTTGCAGAAACAGCGCTTGCCATCCTGCCGGGGCATCCGGACTGGCAATGGCTGGTGGTGGGAGAGGGGGAAGAAAGAGAGTTTTTGGAAAAATTTATCCAGGAACATGGATTAGAAGGGCGGCTGATCTTAACGGGCAGGAAGGCAGATGTGAACGATTATCTGCAGCAGGCGTCGCTCTGTGTTATGACTTCCCGGGTAGAGGGGCTTCCGATGTGCCTGTTAGAGGCAAAGGCATATAAGCTGCCCAGCGTCAGCTTTGATATTCCGACCGGCCCGAACGAAATTATCCAGGACGGAAAAAACGGTTTTCTGATTCCGGCATTTGACTGCCAGGCAATGGCGGAAAAGCTGTCGCAGCTAATGGAAGACGAGGCGCTGCGGGAGAGATTTTCCAGCCGGGCGCAGGATAATCTGGCAATGTTCCAGATGGAAAATATCCTGCGGGATTGGAACCAGCTGCTCCAGCGGCTGCTTGCCCGGTGAGAGGGATTTTTATCTGCCATGGAGATATGTGGGATTGAAACCGGCTGCTCCAGCGGCTGCTTGCCCGGTGAGAGGGATTTTTATCTGCCATGGAGATATGCGGGATTGGAACCAGCTGCTCCAGCGGCTGCTTGCCCGGTGAGAGGGATTTTTATCTGCCATGGAGATATGTGGGATTGGAACCGGCTGTTCCAGCGGCTGCTTGCCTGACAAGCAGGGCGTTTTTTTGCAGCGCAGGGCGGCAAAAAGAGCTGGGGCGATGATTCCTGCGCCGTATAGTTAGCGAAACTGCCGCTTCCAGTGCTCGAAGTCATAGCGCGCTAAGATTTCTTCCGGATAGGGGCGGAACGGGCGTTCCAGAAACGATCTGATCTCGCCGGAGATGCGCTCTGTGAGCGCTTTGCTGGAAAAATCCCCGGAGAGCGTTTCCGGCAGGAGATAGATATTGTCTTCGTCATAAAAATCATAGTTGACAATATCTCTGTTGTTGGTGATCAGTTTTTTGGATAGATAGATCGACTCCATAACCCGCATGGTCAGAGCCTCCTGCCCCGCCTGGTTGACGTCTAGCAGCACGCCGCAATGGCGGATCTTTTCGAGGTATGCGGGATAGGAAAGTCCGTTTTCTGCCAGAATGTCGGAGTAGGCGTTTCGGTATTCTCTGTCTTTCCTGTCTGTCAGGACGCAGATCTCGCAGGTGAGCCCGCCCGCTTCTAAGACGCTTTTGAGCGCGTGGAGGTAGGGGACGCGTCCCTTGTCTGCCCCCAGGAAAAAGAGCCTGTCTTGGTATTTGGGCGTATATGGCTCATAGTAGTCGCGGGGATAGAAGATGTGGTTGTAGTGGAAGTGGTACCTGGCGCAGCAGCCTTTATCGGTGGAATAGATTGCGCCGGGGTCAGTAAACAGCTTGTGGTTTTTTTGTTTTTCTGTAATAATATTCCAGAAAAACAGGAATACCTTGCAGGATGGATTGACTTTTTTGATATAAGTTTCCATGCCTGCCTGATAGCCGTAGTCAAAGATGACGACCTGTTTTGCAGTCTTTAGCTTCTTTTTCCAGCCACCCCAGAACAGGCTGCAGCAGGGAATGCGGAAAATATAGAGAAACTTATAGATCAGATAGCGGAAACTGCGTTCGGGAACGCCAAAAGGCGAAAATACGATTTCCTGAAAATGAGGGAAAAAATACAGTTCCGGTTTTTGAAAGATCAGTATGGTATCCTGGTCAGAATGCATGGGTCTCCTCCTTTTGATGGTCTGTGTTACAGATTATTATAAGGATGCGGGCGGGAAAATGCAAGACGCCGGGGATACGATACGGAATGGAGATTAGAGGGAAATGAGCATGAACCAACCAACAGTCAGCATTATTATTCCGGTCTACAAGACGGAACAGTATCTTGGAGAGTGCATGGACAGTGTGCTAAAACAGGATTATCCAAATCTGGAGATCATATTGGTCGACGATGGCTCGCCGGACGGCTGTCCGGAGCTTTGCGACCGTTATGCCAAAGAGCATGAGCAGATTCAGGTAATCCATCAGACAAACCGGGGGCTCGGTCTTTCGAGAAATTCCGGTATGGAGGCGTCTGAGGGAGAATATCTCTTTTTTTTGGATTCCGATGACTGCATTGACGGCGCGGAGGCGATCAGCCGCCTTGTCGCACAGGCGGAAAAGAAAAAGGCCGATATTATTACCGGGGGATTCCGCCGTTTTGACGGAAAGACGGTAAGCGCCGTCAACACCCACCATCTGCGGGAGGGCGATTACACAGAGACGGTAGATTTCCGCTTTAAGGGGTTTTTTATGTATGGGCATCTGGCATATAACTGGGGCAAACTTTACCGGAGAAGTTTTCTGATGGAAAATGACCTCAAATGCAGGGCGTATCCGTTCACACAGGACAAAGCGCACAATATGGCGTGCTGCGCCTGCAGGCCGGTCTATGCGTTTATTGAAGAGAGCGTCTATCTGTACCGTGTCAACGAAGCTTCTGTGACGTTTCGCTACAAGGAAAACTTTATGCCGGTCTGGATCGCGATCGCATCGGATTTTTATCATTTTTTAAAGGAGAGGGAGATTAAAAATACCTATGGCGACCTGATGGCGTTCCATATCTTTTTTGGCAGTTTTTTTCTGGTCAAGCAGGAGCTGCAGTTTAAAAAGCATGGAGTATGGGAAGCGGTGAAGATGTTAAAAAAATATCATGGCAATGCCTTTGTCAGAAAGCAGATGGCGGCTCTGGCAAAGGGGCGTTATATTGATAAGATCCATGTCTTTTCCTGGAAGGTTACAATATGGGCGGCGTCCCTGCTCTTCTCCCTGCATCTGTATCTGCCCTATGCGGCGGGAGTGGCGTGCTTACGGAAGCTGCGCGTAGACGAACGGATTACGAAATCCAGATATAAAAAAAAGGGGGATTTTTAGATGAGTGAAAAAATCAGTGTGATCATTCCTGTTTATAAGGTACAGGACTATCTGCCAAAGTGCATAGAAAGCGTTCTGGGACAGACTTACCAGAATCTGGAGATTATCTTGATAGACGACGGCTCGCCAGATCAGTGCGGGGCGATCTGTGATGCGTATGCCGCAAAAGATGCAAGGATCCATGTCATCCACAAGGAAAATGAGGGCGTGGCGCGTGCACGGAATGATGGGATTGCCTATGCAACGGGGGATTACATCAGTTTTATAGACAGTGACGACTGGATTGCAAAAGACGCCTATGAGCTTTTGTACCAGGGCTTAAAGGAGTATGGCGCAGACTGCTGTGTGGGCGGCTGCGTTACTGTGATAGAGAAAGACGGGACATTAAAGGCAAAGAAGAACCAGTATCAGCCGGTCTTCTGTGAGACGTCCACCGAGGCGATGAAACGCGTGCTGTTAAATGGTTCCGCCGTCTGGAACCGGCTTTTTAAGAGAGAGGTATTTGAGGAGATCCGCTTTCCGGCAGATCGGATTAACGATGATGAGGTTGTGGCGCTCCACGCCTATGCGGAGTGCGAAAAGATTGTGTTTTTAGACAGGGATACCTACTATTATCGGATACGGCAAAACAGCATTACGACGTCTGGATTTTCCAGGCGCGATATGGATTATTATTATAACAGCAGGGAAAATCTTGCTTTTGTCAGCGAAGTGCGGCCGGAGTTAAGGGAATGCGCTGAGTTTAAATATATGAAAGCGATGTTATACTGCTATATCAACTTGCGCAAGATAAAAAAAGACCCTGAGACGGAAGAATTAAAAAAGAGCCTTCGAAAAGATATCAAAAAACACAGAAAGGCGGCGTGGAAAAATCAATACATGTCCCTTCCGTTAAAGATACTGGCGGTCATAGCATAAAAAGGGCGCCGCCTGCGCTGGCGCCCTTGTACACCGCTATGTTTCAAAGCCCTCACAGGCGTTGTCCTGCGGGGGCTTTTGTCAGCGTGCGATGGTGATCTCGCCGAGGTAATATCCCGAATATGCTTCCTCATAGCTATCATTGGCAAAGGGAATTGATTCCCCTGTACCAGGGTCTGCCAATGACAGATAGAGCCGGTAGGTTCCATCGGACAAATCGAATGGCGAGAAGGCAAAGGAGAGCTCGGATACTTCCCCGGCATCCCACTGGCTCGGGGAAAGGACAGAATCGTTTTCCTCGGAGTCTAACAGAGTGACAGTCCGGTCTGTGACTGTGGAAGCCAGGATCAGGGATACCTTTTTTTCATGGTACAGATTAGAAAATCCAACATTTTCAATCTGTATTTTCCCCTCCGCCTTTCCTTTTTGGAACGGGCGGTAGGAGAGGGAGCAGTCTTTTATGACAAAGCGCGCTCCCATATGCCTTGTGATATAGTCGTATGTGCTCATGCCGTCAAAGACGCTTCCGTCTTTGTGATATATGCTGTTCCTCCATTTGTCTATGACAGCGCCGTCATATTTCTGGTTTAGATAAGAAACATGCATTTTGGCAAGATCGGCGATGGCGTTGTCTGTGTCATTAAAGATATTGTTATTTACCGTCTCGCCGCCGTTAGGGACGTTCCGGCACAGTTCATCCTGAAAATCCAATGCTTCCTGGCGGATTGCCATCCCTTCCTCAGTGGTTTTTGCGGTATCGGCGGCGTGATAGGTGCCAACGTCCGAGATGGATCCTAGCATCCCATCGTTAAAGAGCCCCAAACGCGCCTTTAATTCTTCCGGCGCAATATCAATCTCTTTGTATTTTTCGGGATGATTTTCCAGCTGCTTAAAAATTTTCTGATATTGTTCCGGGGTGCGGACCGCCAGATAAATATCAGGTCCTGTGACGCTTGCAAAATATAATGCCAGCTCCGTCATTTCCTCGTCAGAGAGGAATTTAGAAGAGTGCATTTCCGCCCAGCTTCCCACAAAGATCCCCTGTGTCGTATAAATGATATCAGAGTATGCGGTCAGGATTTTCCCTACCTGCGCCATATGCTGTTTTACGGTGTCGATCGTCGCCGGCTCCCTGTCAAGCCCGGCGCCGTCCCAGTCGTATAGAAAGCGGACAATGACTTTTGATTTCGTTTCAGAAAAGAAATCAAGGACTTGTTTTATATTGTTTTTGGCCGCTGCATCCAGTTTTCCGGTAATGTAGGATGAAATATTAAACTCTAACAGAGACAGCCGGTAGGTCTTATTGTCCTGGTCTTTTTTCTCATAGTACATATCAGAAGCAGTAAGCGGCGTGTCAGGCGTTAAGTAATAGGAGTAGAGCTGATACCATCCGCATTCCGGCATATCCAGCTGCCGGGCGGACTCCGTCTGCTTTTCGGCGCGGAGCGTGGCGGTGATATAGTGGGTTTTATAGTAATACAAGCAGGCACCTCCCAAAAGGATGAATACAAGCAGGGAACAGAAAATGATTGTTTTAAAAACACGTCTTTTTTTCAATTTGATTCCACCTTTTTTTGTGTTTGGCTTTTCGGTTACGGATACATACATTGACGGTGCTAAATACCATGATCAGCATATACAAGATCGGTTCAATGATACCGAAATGCATACTTTTCCCTGCCGTGCGCTTATGCATGACGGCGGGGACTTCCTGGATATCATATCCCAAAAGCGCCATCTGTACAAGCATGTTGGCGTCCGGATAATTGTTGTCAAAGTTCCCGAAGCGGGAGTAATATTCAAATACAGGATAATTCATGCCCTGCAGCCCGGAAGTGGGGTCGGATATTTTTTTCTTTCCCGCAAACTGGATGACCTTCCGGAAGAAAAGGATTGCTATCTTCTTGGCGAAAGGGATGGAAAAGGTCTGGCTTTCCTTTAAAAAGCGTGTTCCGATGACCAGATCCGGCGTAGCTTTTTCCGAAGTCAGTTTTTGGTATATCCTGCCGATATTGCAGGAATCGTGCTGTCCGTCGGCGTCAATCTGGATCAGATATTGGTATCCTTTCGTTACCGCGTATTTATAACCTGTCTGCAGGGCAGAGCCATAGCCTAAATTAAAGGGATGGCTGATAACCGGAATCTGCCTGCTCTCCACAATTTCCGCAGTGGAATCGGAGGAAGCGTCGTTGATCACAAGGATATCTGCATATTCCATGGCTTCCGATTGCATCAGGCTGTCTAAGAAATCTCCGATAGAAGCTTCCTCATTATAAGCCGGGATAATAATAAGCAGTGATTTTTTCATGGAAGTCGTTCCTTTCTGTCTAATCTCTAATCTATAACAGTTCATAAAAAGCGTCCATATCTTCCGCGTGGGTCAGGTCAATGGAAGCGCTGGCTATTTCAAACTGTTCTTTCTGCGCCGGGTTTTTCAGGAGAAATTCTATGCTGTCTGCAATGTGCTTCGCAGATAATGGGATCAGCATCCCGTTTTCCCCGTCTGCAATCTGCTCCCTGTTTCCAGTGCAGTCTGAGGCTATGATCGCTTTCCCTAATACCTGTGCTTCTTCAATCGCGACGCTTTTTCCCTCAAATCGGGTTGCATGGACATAGATATCTGCCGCCCGGTAGTAGGGATAGGGGTTTCTTTTGCTCCCTAGCAGGACAAAATGTCCGGCGAGCCCATTTTGTTCAATCTGGTCTGTCAGCTCTTTTTTTAGCGGCCCCTCGCCTAATACAAACCAGTCTGCATCAATTCCGCGTTCCCGCAGAAGTTTCAGCGCCGGAATAGCGATATCGTACGCCTTCTGCGGAGTCAGCCTTCCGACGGTCAGCAGTTTATGCAGCGCGGCGCTTTTGGCGAAAGGACAGTCAACTGCGACAGGTTCCTTTGCGTACTTTTTAATTTTTGCCGTGTCGATGATGTTTCGGAACAGAAAGAGTTTCTCCCTGTGTTCCGGATAAATTTTTAAAAAGCTTTCTCCGGCTTCTCTGGAAACGGAAAAAATGCGGTCAATACGCCGATAGGAGTCTAAATCCAGGGATTTTCCGTATCCGGCTTTCTCATAGTCAATGTGGATAAAAGAAGCCTTTTTCTTTGCATATACCTTATCCGCCACAAAATAAGTGCTCCCTCCCTCCAGGTAGGCAACCGCTAAATCGTATTCCTTCGGGGGCGTCTTTGTCCCCATGGCGATCAGCCGCCACAGAAGTTTATCCGGGGCGAATTGATGGCTTTTTAGCTGTTTTATCAGGTTTTTTAACAGGTATGGCAGCAGCTTAAAGCCCTGCAGGTGGTAAAAAAAGCAGCGGAAGGTAGTCCGTATGATGGCAAGCGTCCCGCCAAAGGAAAGGACGGAGCGGTTGTCGGTTTTTTGGTTGAGTACCGTGACATGCTTCGGTATTTCGTCAAAAACTTCTCCGCGGGCGACCAGGACAAGAAGCGATATATGATACTTCTCCCGGGGGAGGGTGTTCATCAGTGCGATCAGCGCGCGTTCCGCTCCGGCGCGTCCCATTGTATTCATAACAAAAAGTATTTCTTTCATAAGAAGTATGGTTCCCTTTCTGTTTTTTTACTACGGCTGTGCCTTCCGGCATGTTCTGTTTTTCCAACAGCTGTGTCTGCCGTGTTTCCTGTCTTTTTCCCAAGGCTGCGCCTTCCGGCATGTTCTGTTTTCCTAAACAGCTGTGCCTGCGGGTGGTTCTATTTCTTCTCCGCGGTTTCGCCTTCCGGTGCTCCCATTGCTTCTGTGCGCTCCTCGGTTGCTGCAGCCTGACGGAGCGCTGTTTCCGGCAGGAATGTGTCGCTGTCCCGGTCTATGGCTTCCTCCAGACGGCAAACCGTCTCCTCCAACTGCCTGATGCGCTCTGCCTGCAGCGCGACATTGGAGGCGAGCTCTTTATTTCTCATTGTGAGCACGGATAATGACTTAAAGCACTGGAACAGGATTAAATATACCATGATAATGGCAAACGCAAAAATGATTGCCGGCGGGTATTCTGTGTTAAAAAAGTTTGACAAACGGTATGTCAGTTCTGGAAAGAACCCTCCAATTACGATAAAAATACATGGTAAAATCCACAGCAGGGCGTGCGGCTCTGTTATCTTTTTCTGCACAGCGGCTTTAAAAACAGCAATCAGCAGGATTAAGCCCAGTGCAATGATCGTAATCTGTACGGCGAGTGTCATGGTTTCTTTCTCCTTTTCTGGTTATTTTTTTCTGCGGCTGCCGCCATGTCGATCGGATAGACGATATTGGACGGCAGTTTTTCAAACTTGGATGGGATCAGGCTGCCGCGGCAGAAGATATGCTCATCCAGATTGCGCTCCACCCATCGGAGGCGGAAGTAGGCAATGATCCATCCGGAAAAGGCGCCGACAAAAGTCCCAATCCCATACCAGATGGCAGTCATTTCTTTGGCAAACAGGCTGACTACCGCCGTCACGATCAAAAAGGTGAGCGTAGTCAGGCAGGAGCCGGTCTTGTCATTAAAGTAATACAGAAAGATGATGCAGGAATACAGTAAAAAGATCACAAAGTATCCTGCGGCAAGACAAGGGTAAATCTCCATGATCTGCCCGGCGAATCCAAATTCCGGAAGGAATACGACGCATAGCAGGTAGATGATGACGGAGACGATAAACTGGTTTCTCACAACATCCATTAACTGATTGGACAGAAGAGAAAACATACGGTTTTTGGCTTTGGTGATATCACGGAGGCGTCCGCCAATGACTGCCTCGGAATATGCCTTGTATCGCTCATGGAAATGCAGTTCAATCTGCGTGATCAAAATAACGCTTGCCGAAATGTTTGTAAACATTGCGATACAGGTCGCCATATCGTATGGCGGATAGCACACGTAGGTATCTTTTACCACCAAATGGTCATCCATTGTCCAGAATATAAAGTTATGGACGTACATTCCCAGAGTATACATCAGGTTTGTCATGCAGAGCTGCCAGTGCTCTTTAAAATATCTCAAAAATCCAAAGTAGCTGCTGTCATTGCCATGGAAATATCCCTTGACATACGCACATTCGCAGGACGACATGATCAGAAAGCCAAATGCGATGGCGGCGAGCATCCCATAACTGGTATTTACGTGCAGCACCCTGACTGCCAGAAGGGCAAAGACAATCATGCCGACAACTCCCAGTGCAAAAAACAGAGAGATCCTGCTATAATCCTTTGTGATCGAGAGAAACAGCATGGCATAAAAAGTCAGCGCCAGCCCGATGTAGGTAATAAAGCATAACAGGATATATAATATTTCAATGCCGCCGATAAAATGCGCGTAGAGATAGAAAGGAATCCCGACGGCGCAGCAGACCATCATATTTAAAAACAGGCCGCCGTAAAAGCAGGGCAGGATCGAGTCGTAGCGCTCTTCAAAAATCCGGTCGGTGATATATCTTGACAGGACAGAGTTAAACGGCGATGTTGTCAGGAGCCCAAAGATAAAGATGTATAAAATACTGCTGGAAAAAAGGACTCTGTCTGCATACAGTACCGTATTGTAGTCTAACAGCCGATATAGCGCCAAAATCCCCCCGATCACCAAAAACATTGGCGCAACGGTGGCAAATGTACTCAGGATGCCGCCGAAAGCAGTTGACGTCAAGGTTTTTTTCTCAAAGGATTTTTTAATTGTTTTTCCTAAACTTGCCATAATTTATTCCTCATTTCTCATACTTTGCGCCAGGCTTGCCGCCGGCTGCATAATGCCAGCGGCCGTTAAGCGCCCGCTGGCGTTTTCCTGTCAGTTGGTAAAAGGAACGCCGGACAGTTCCGCCATTTTCCGGTAGAGAGAGTGATAAGTCTCCCTCATCTGGGACAGCTGGTATTTGTTCATCAGCCGCTGGTAGCCAATCTCCCCCATATGCTTTGCCAGCTCAGGTTCCCTGGCAAGTTTTACCATAGCTTCGGAGAGTCCGGCGACAGACATGGTATCTGTTACGATGCCGGCGGCGCCTAACTGGTCGTCGCCCTCGCCATAGATCAGACCCTCGCAGTTTCCGACGTTTGTTGCGATCGCCGGGCATTTTGCCGCAAAGCCTTCCAAAATCGTCAGAGGCTGCCCCTCGCTGATACTAGAGAGGATCGTAGCGTCCATGCGTCCAAGATACTGCGTCACGTCAATCCTTCCGGTGAAGACTAAATCCTCCGGATGGAGGGATTCCACCAGGGAGAACACCTCTTTCGCATAGGGGTCTTCCTCTTCCCATGGTCCCATGATCCAGAGCTTGAGGGAAGGCTCCCTCTGTTTGGCGTAATAAAATGCATTGATCAGCGTCTTGACGTCCTTGATCGGCGCGATGCGGAGTACCGCTCCAATATTAAAAAACTGGTTGTCTTCTTCCTGTTTGCCCGGAATATTTTCAAAGCGTTTCGGGTCGATCCCATTTGGAGTTACCATTGTCTTCTCCTCCGGGCATCCCAGTTCAACCTGCAGGTTCCTTGCATATTCAAACAAGGCGGTCACCTGGTTGGCCTGCTCATATGTGCAGGTAGACATTTTTTTAAAATATTCTATCCAGATATTTTTGTAAACGCCCTGCACCCAGCTCGCCTTGATGATATCTTCCTCCCGCTCGCGGGAGTAGATGCCGTGCTCGGACAAAAGAAGCGTGCTGTCATTCAACATTTTTGCCATGCTGCCGACGATGCCCGCATAGCCGGTAGAGACGCAATGGTACAGATCCGCTTTTGGCATCGGTGTTTTTAAGCACAGGAAGAGCGGAAGGTACATGGAGCGCAACGACCATAAAAAGTCGGAAAACGTGACGTTTTCATACTTTTTGACATATAATTCCTGCGCCATCAGAAGGAAATCCTTTCCCATCAGCAGATCGTTGATGGAAAAGTGGCTGTCATGGAAAAACTCAAATACGCCGCGCCAGTTAATCTCTTCATTCAAAATCAGGCTCCGCAGCGCCTGGCTGTCCTTTTTGTTCAGCCGGAAACGGCGCTTTCTCTTTTTGTGCCCGACCCAGTCTACATCCTGTACATAAATCTCGCGTACTTCCGAGACGTTTTCCGGCAGCTCATAAACAAATTTCCCGCGTGAGGCGCGGTCTGCAACAATCGTCAGGATACAAAAATCCACTTTTGGAAATTGTTTTATCAGGCTGTGAACCCAGCTGGATACACCGCCGACAACATAAGGGTAGCAGCCCTCGACTACAATACATACTCTCATAGAAAGCCTCCAATTAATCGTTTATTCAACTCCGGTGACCGAATCGACGTGGATCACGAGGTTAGAATCTGTGGCGGTAACACAGTAGCGGTCTTTTTCTAATTTCTTAAAAGTCCCGCCGGAAACAGATACGATCTCCTCGTTTGTCAGCATCAGGATAAAGGAAGCTTCGGTATCAAAGTTGGTAATGGTCAGGTTAATATTATCCTCCTGGCGGTAGGAATAGTAATTGAGCGCCAGGAAACGCCGGATATTTTCATCCGCTTCGGAAACCGTTGTCTGCTGGAATCCTTTTCGGTATTCCCTCCAGTAGGTATTTAAATAGCTTGCAAGCTTTTTGGACAGCTGCGTCCAGTCGTCTTTTTTGTCAGTCGGATATAAGATCCGTTTAAAATCAAGATAAACGGCGCTGTAGCCAAGCGCTGTCTCCAGGCTTTTCTGGTAGATATCCTCTTCCGAGGTATGGGAAAAACCGTCGATGGTAGCCAGCATCTGCACAATATTCTTGTCAAAGAAGGAAACGATCGGTTTGTTATACGCTTCTTTTGGCAAAACCAGGGTGCAGACATCAGACAGCATATTCCCCTCTGCTCCGAGATACTGGCGGTATACATCCTCAGGCATATTTCCAGGAGAAAAAACGTTAAAGGAGTAGTCGGGCAGTTTTGCCTTTACGACATTGTTGTCATATTTTAGCTTAACGTCATAAAAGGAATCGGATTCCACCTGGTCGCCGGACAGCCCCAGCTCGCCCTGGATGCGCTCGTTTTGTTTAAAAAAGTAATCAATCGAGTCGTTCCGGACCAGGTTATTCGAGTCGCTGTATTCTAATTTAGGCGCTGTCATTCCGGAGAATTTTTCACCGGTTGCGCTTAAAATAGAAGTGATATCCGGCCAGAGGACATTTTTGCACAGTGAGGATGCAGAATAATAATAGTTTTTCCGCAAATCTGTCTCATTTTCATTAGACAGATAAGGGTAGTTCTGGCATATCACGCTCTGCGCATTGATGACCGGATATAAAAAGTATTCTTCCGTATCGGCATACATTGAGGTGAGCATTCCCAGCGCCGTGTGGTCTTTGAAGAAATCCCAGTTGACGGCGAAGACAAAGCTGTTTTCATACTGGTAACGCCAGATTACCGGCGGAAGGTCTTCGTTTTTTATCTTTTTTTGACCCTGCTCCTTGAGCTGCGCTGTGATATACGTCTTTGTGCCGGATTTCAGGCGGACGTAGGGAATCAGTTTCTTAAATTTTGTGTAATTAGTCTTCCCGCCCAGCAAAAAGCCGTCAAAGACAGTGATTCCGTTCGTGTTCCAGGAACCGGATTCGATCTTTTTGATCCCGAGCAGCTTTTGCAGCCGGGGAGAAGAGCGCAGCCTGCTGATACTTGGCAGGGTGGTAATGATAATATGGATTCCCTCCTTTGCCGCCTGCTGCAGCAGCTTGACGTCTTTTTCTGAATTGATCATATTTTTCGTGACAATCAGGAGCTGGTTGTACTGGGAGTTATTGTCGTCGTATTGCTCCAGGGAAAGGAAACGCTCGTAGGAACGCTTCAGGTAGGTGCACCACTCGACTGCCATACTAGCCTCAACGCTTTTTTCTGTGCCAATGATAGCGGTCGTATAAGTATTTGGCTGACGCAGGGTTTCTTCCTTGATCACATCGCTCCGGGTGGTTTGAACCGTTTCTTTTCTCGGCGGGTTGATCGTCGCGTCTGAGGTAAAACGGGCGGAAATATTGGAAAACTGGAACAGAAACAAGATTGCCGCCATCGTGATTGAAATTACAATAAAATTTGATCTTGATATTGTCACCGTATTCCCCTCCTTAATTGTAATTGTAATCGATTGCAAAATTATATAAATGGTATTCATTCTGGATGATGCGGTAGCAGATAAAAAACTCATCCTCATAATATACCTGAAATTCCTGGGGATATTTTGTCTGAAATACTTTTGCCCAGTAAAAGAATTTGCTCTCCAGGATATAGCGGTTTTCGGTGGAGTAGACTCCGCCGCCGCCGTATGCGGCGTCCTTTTTGGCGCCGTCTGTGGAAATATAGTCTGTTGTCTTCAGGTCTTCTGTGACTTTGCCAGAAGAGCCATAGTCCAACGGATATTTTTCAATGTAGAAAAATACATATTTGGATGGTATCGTGAGCGTTGTCTTATCTGTCAGTTTGTGCATATTGCCGAGGAACGTGCAGAGTTCCATATGCCATCCTCTCTTATCGATCAGCTCAATGCTGTTTGTTGTGCTTACGATCGTCCATTTCTGGTCAGGATAAGAATCCATGATCTGGTAGTTGCAGAGCATTTCTCCGCTTGCCTGCAGGGAATATACGATGTTTAACGGTCTGACATAATTGTTTGTGATGGTCAGGAAAGTGAGGCATACGCCGACACCGATTGGCAGGATCTCTGTGAGCCAGAAATAGTGGAATGGCAGACAGAGGATAGTATAGGCAAAATCCAGGATACATGCTAAAAAGACCGGGGTGGCGTATGACGTAAAAATGCGCCCCCTGGCGACATCCATAACGGACGGCAGGGAAAAACTGCCGGTGGAGACCAGCATGACCATAAAGAAGAAAAAGATTGCTATGGCAAGCTGATTGCGGAAATAAAACCCGCGGCGGAACAAGACAAGCAACAGCGCCGCCGCAGCAAGGATCTCCACTGCAGTGATGCAGAAGCGGCAAAATTCTTCTTGATTATATACATTCTTCAGGCATACTACGATTTTCTGGTTGAATGCTTCTAAATCCTTCCGGGCTGTTTTTGCTACGGAAACGACGGTCTGCTTCAGGTCGCCGATAAAAATCCTGACTTTTTCCGATGTAGTCTTGTCTTTGTATTTTTCGCGGCGGAACAGCTCAGAGCGATCTTTCTGATCTTTTTTTGCATCTTTTTTCTCTTTGTCGATCAGTGTTTCGTCAATGACGATAAACCCCTCCTCCTCGCTATAGTTGACAACGCCTTCCTCGTTGGCAGCCTGGCTGGTAACAGTGTCTTTGCTCTCTTCTTCGGAACCGGAGGACATAGAGTTCATTGCCCAGTAGAGCGAACCCTCTAAGCCGGTGCCCTGCAGATAAGCAGTTACCATGGGCGCCACTGCGGTAAATATACTGAGAAAGCCGGCTACTGCGATGGAACAGAAGTAGCGGTAGTGCAGTACGATCGGAAAATATGCGATCGCTACTGCAAGGCATAAAAACACGGCGATGATCGTTATATAAAAATGACATGCCAGCGTCAGGGAGAAGCTGATGGAAAAAAAGATCAGGCTTCTTGTGCTTGGGCGCAGATGGTACAGGTCAAGCCAGGTATATAATTTGTCTTCTTTTTTCAGTTTCTTTTCAATGGCAATCTCATCCCGCTTCCGCTGGAAAAACTGGATCATGGAATAGGCGCAGGGATAGAGGTAGACCATTGCAAATTCCTGCGGGATGCACCACTGATACCGCATGGTTCCCTGGAAATCATACAGATCCGGCAGCGTAAAGAAAAACAGGCCGACGATCGGTATAAACCGGGAGCGGCAGATCCTGCGCAGCAGCAGATAGATCATCAGGTAGATAAATATCATCTGTACGACGCTAAACGTGCGGAAGACCGATATCGTACGGATGCCGCAGAAATTGTGCAAAAAATAGATCACATTGTGGAAGCCGAAAGGATAGACGCCTTTGTAGAAAATGATGCCGTCGTCCATCCGGTTGACCCACATATTGTGCACAATGATATCAGATGTGCCGTAGATATATTTTGTAACGGTTTCATAGCCATAATAGTAGATATTAAAGCCTATCAGCGCCAGGATCATGCCCCATTCCAGAATGTGGTGGAAGAAATGGGAAAAAATCCCGCGCAGCGTGCCGCGTATTATCCTGCGCGGCGTCGGGAGAAGCGCCGCCGCGATCGACTTGATCTGTGCTTCCCCCAGAAAAAGGCGGGTAAAAGAGGTCGTAAATGTTTTAAACGCCTGGCGGACCGCCGGCCTGTTGATCTTGAGCCAGCCGATGACCGCCGGGACGAGGGTAAACAAATAGAGCGTCAGCCTCCCTGGTATATGTAATAAGAATATGACAAAAACAATATTGATGATATAAAAGTTGCCAATCACTGTACAGAGAATAAATTTCTCGGACAGTTTTTTGTCTTTCAGGCGTGCGTGGAAGACGATATAGGGAGCGATCAGGACGCAGAAACCATACGCAATGGCAACCTGTATCATTTCAATCACAGTGCGTATTTCCATATACATCGTTGGACACTCCCTTCGTCGATTTTTATTTTTCTCCGTGTTATTGGAACACGCGGATCAGTTCCAGCAAATCTTTGTCAATCGAGATATCGGATTTCCTCAGCTTATCCAGATAGTGGAAAAATCCGGCTTTGTCCTTTGTCTCAAAATAGAAGTGAAGGACGCAGCGGTACATTTCGATGTCTTCCGGATAGGCCTCCTGCAGCCTGCCAATCCACGCCGCGGCTAATTGCAGGTCGCCGATCCGGCCTAAAAGCCGTACCAGATTGCTGTAATATTCCGGTTTTAAAAGTTCTTTGTGCAGCTGATATACTGATTCACAGGTGTGCTGCAGGGTATATACATATGTTTTTAATTCCAGGTCGGAGAGGAATCCGGCATTGAGCATACGGATCAGATATTCGATAAACATCTGGTTGACATCCGGGTCTTCCGGCGTCCTGTCCAATTCCGCCTGGAATTTCTGCAAGGTGAGCTGAAACTCATTTGTGATATCCATGATCGCAGAAGCGGCATAGTGCGACGCTTCGGAGTCGGAGCTGTTCAATGCCTTTGTCACGGCGCTGATCGATTTGGATACGTCGCCTCGCAAGACTGTGAGCAGGAGCTGGCGCAGGCTCTCCTTATCCTCGATCATGATCGCTTCTTCCATAGGCACCAGGTTGATCTCTTCTTCTACGTCAGGATGTTCCAGGATATCCACACGCTCCTTGGAGAATGTGATGGCGGCAAGGTCTATGCTGCTGTCAAAAAAGATGTTGTACAGTATCGTTCCAAGCCCCAGGAATACCACTCCTGCAACCGGGCAGAAAAAGAGAAAGATGGAGAGGATGATATATTTGCACATGGACTCTTGTTTGTCGGTTCTGTCTTTGGCAAACCATCCTTCTTCGCCGTCTTTTTCCTTCTGGCTCTCCTCCGGCTCTTCTTCCAGCTCGCCGGCGTCTTCCTTCGCAATGGCTTCTTTTTCTTTGTCCTGATATTCCTGTTCTTTTTTTGCTTCCTCTGCAGCTTCCTGAACCTCTTCGGAAAAGGTTTTTTCCTTTTTCTTTGCTTTGCGGTTCGGTTTTGACGTCCTGATCAGCCCGTAGATCAGATAACCGGCTGCGACAAATGTATTCAGGATCAGGATGACAAGGACAAGTAGTAATCTGTAATTATGCGGCATATTCAAAGCCCTCCTGGCTCATTAGACGGGGATACAGCTGATTCCCATCTGTGAAAAACGTTGGATAATAAACTGCGCATCCTGTATATTTGAGTTCGTCAAAAGGATGCAGACGTGCCCTTCTTTGTCAACGCCGAGATAATCGGAGAGACGGAGCTTGGAGGATAAGGTATCGCTCCAGGATTTATACGTCATTGGCCGGTCGGTTGATACCATCAGTATAGTATATTCGGTAAAGCCTTTATTCATTGCGTCAGAATAGGTCGCGCTTAACTCTTCAAAGGCGTCCCTTGTCAAAAGCTTTGTGTCCGGGATAAATCGGGTTGTGGCAAGGGCGTCTAAATAGCGGTCTGCACGCTCTACCGAGTTATAGATCATGTAGCCGAGTACGGTTAAAAGGTTGCATTGGTATAATGTCATCTTTTCAAATGGCAGCCCCCACAGCATGATGATCTCGATCGGTTTGTCACTGCGGTAGATCGCGCTGGCAAGGAGCGGGTAATCTTCGTCCATTGTCTTGTTGATATATACCTGATGGTTGTTGATCGCACGGACCATATCCGTCATGTCGGAATATTTCACGGACTTCCCAAGGCTTTTTGCCTGTTCCGAAGTCGCGGAGAACAGACGGCAGTAATCGCCGTTGGCAATCTGGTAGATCGCAACGTCCTCCGTTCCGAGGATGCGTCCGATGATATCGGCGGCGTAGAAGAGAACGGCTCCGGCTTCCAGGGTATCTAACTCGGAAGTGATGCTGTATATTTTTACTAAGCTGTCGTCGTAGTCGATGATCCGGTCCTGATAAATATTTTTGATCCGGTTGTTGCTGTCGTTGATATTGATCATGTCTTCGAGCTGACTGCTTAAAAAGGTAATCTCTTCGTCCTTTTCGTAAGTGATCGATTTTGTGCTGTCGCGCAGGCGTCCCACTGCCATCGCGACAATAAACAGCTGGGCGATCCAGAGATAGGTATTGTGGTCGATCAGCAGTTCAAAACCGGTGCGCGCATACATCTGCCGGAAACAGTAGCCGGCTACGCTCAGCGTAGCGGATACGATTGCCTGTTTCGTGCCGTAGACTCCCGCAAAGAGCAGCACGTAGAGGAGGAAAAAGTCCAGCCGCTCAAAAAATGTGCTCCCTGCGGCGCGGTTGTTTATCATAAAAACCGGGATAAAGATCGCAATGTTTTCAATGAAGGGAAGAAGAGCGGTTAAAAAGGCTTTTACCCTGGAAGTAAAGGCGTTGGTGCTCTTTTTCTTCTTTTCCTGTACATAATTCTTTTTATGTTTGCGCATCTTCTGGTAGATGGCGGGGATCTCCTTGTCATATGAGTGGAAGATCCGAAAATTAAATTCCGTATTAAAGGCAGTATTGTCTAACAGGATCTGTTGTTTTTTGCCCTGCGTATCGTCGTGGACGGTGATCGAAGCGTCCTTTGATTTGACCAGGTTTGCAATATCAGACTGCGAAACCGGCTGCCCGGCGGAAAGGTGGTAAATGAAATCCTTGTGCTCCTTTGCATGGATATATTCATATACGCCGTATACTGCGTCGTCAATGTGGATCATGGAAAAAGTCAGGTTCTCATTGACGGTCAGCGTCCCATTGTTGATCGCTTCTAAGCATAACTCGGAACAGGGGTCGTTGACTTCCCCATAGTTTGCCGGAAATTTATACAGATGTTCGATGCGGAGGACGGAAATATCCAAATCGACCGTATCATTAAAATGGCGGCAGAGCTCTTCGCCCTGCGCAATGGCAATCCCGCGGTAATCGACTGCAGAAGTCGGCGTGCCGGGGGCAATCGGCGCATCGCTGTGCGTCTGGTATACTGCCTGCGATGAAAGATAGACAAAGCGCTTGATCTTGTGCGATTCTGCGGACATGATCAGGTTGATCAGACCGGATATGTAATGCATGGATTCGCTCCGCAGATTCTGCCATTGGAAGTTGGAATCATATGCGCCGGTAAACAAAAGAACGTCTGGCTGCACGCTGTCTAACACTTCGATGATGCTGTCGCCGGAGTAGGGGAACACATATTGCTCAAAAACCCGGCGCGGCTTGGATCCGCGGTATTTTTCTCCGGTCAGGACATAGACTTTGTCGTTTTCTTTGTCAAATTTTTTTATCAGCTCATTGATAAATGTATTATATTTTCCCACAATAAAAATTTTCATAATAGTATAGGGATCCTTCCTTTTTCCTTTTTTTCATTATTTTGGAACTGCGATACAACATTACTATTATTATAACATAGATTGTGCAAAAATCCTACTTTTTTTTCGGGGCTGGGCAGTGTAAATTTGCTGTAGGATTTAACAGGCAGACTTGCCGTGTCTATATTGGATACCACTCCGGTTGTTTTTTTTAGTCCACCGGTCTGCCGCTGGATAACAGGGGAAACCCCGGCGCGCCGGCGGCTGGTTCGTTGACAAAAACCGGAAGGTTTGATAGAATGTTCACTTAATACGACTGAGGCAACGGAGGTAGGAAGAAGATGACAGTTTACGATGAACTGGTCGCCAGGGGGCTGATCGCCCAGGTGACGGACGAAGAAGAGATCAAGGCGTTGATCAATCAGGGAAAAGCTGTTTTTTATATTGGTTTTGACCCGACGGCAGACAGCCTGCACGTAGGGCATTTTATGGCGCTCTGCCTGATGAAGCGACTCCAGATGGCGGGCAACAGGCCAATCGCGCTGTTAGGCGGCGGGACGGCGATGATCGGAGACCCTTCGGGGCGGACCGATATGCGTCAGATGCTGACAAAAGAAGCGATTGAGCATAATATCGAATGCTTTCAAAAGCAGATGAACCGTTTTATTGATTTTTCCGATGGGAAAGCGATGTTAGTCAACAATGCGGAATGGCTGCTTGACTTAAATTATGTCGACGTCCTGCGGGAGGTAGGGGCGCATTTTTCCGTCAACCGGATGCTTGCCGCGGAATGTTATAAGCAGCGGATGGAGCGGGGGTTAAGCTTTTTAGAGTTTAATTATATGATCATGCAGAGCTATGACTTTTATAAGCTCTATCAGAAATACGGCTGTAATATGCAGTTTGGCGGGGATGACCAGTGGAGCAATATGCTCGGCGGGACGGAGCTGATCCGGCGGAAGCTGGGCAAGGACGCCTATGCGATGACGATTAATCTCCTGTTAAACTCAGAGGGAAAGAAAATGGGAAAAACACAGTCCGGCGCAGTCTGGCTGGATCCGAACAAGACGAGTCCATTTGATTTTTACCAGTATTGGAGAAACGTGAACGATGCAGATGTGCTGAAATGCTTAAAAATGCTGACGTTTTTGCCGTTAGAGGAAATCCGGGAGATGGAGAGCTGGGAGGGAAGCCAGTTAAATAAGGCAAAAGAAATCCTTGCATATGAGCTGACAGCTCTGGTGCACGGCAAGGAGGAGGCGGCAAGGGCGCAGGATGGCGCAAGAGCGCTGTTCTCTACTGGAAACGCCGCTGATATGCCGGAAGTGATATTGCAGGAGGAGGACTTTGAAGAGGGAAAGATCGGTATCCTGATGCTCCTTGTCAAGGCGAGGCTTGCGGCGTCGAACGGCGAGGCAAGGCGCAATGTGGAGCAGGGCGGCGTCTCTGTGGACGGGGAGAAAGTTACCGATGTGAGAGGAACGATAGAGAAAGAAGCGATCGGAGCGGATGGCATTGTGTTAAAGCGCGGTAAGAAAAAGTTTGTCAAAGTGCTGTTTTCCGAATAGGGCTGTCGGCTCGAAATGAGCCGCACAGTTTGCTGGTCGGAGCTGTCGGCTCGAAATGAGCCGCGCAGCCTGTCAGCAGACGCAAGAAGGTTTTTTAACGGTTTAATATATTTAGCAGGCTGGCGTAGGCGTCGTCGCTGTGCTCTCTGAAATTCTGGCAGATTTTTGTTGCATCTTCTTCCGTAGGGACATTTAAGATCACTGTAAAGAGATGGCGGCCATGCTCTGTTGCAGTGCAGGTGGCCTTATATTCCCCACTTTCGGTTCGGGTGTAATCTGTGCGGACTGCCAAATCTCTGGCGATCTGGATTCGGTGATCTTTCAGATAGCTGTCAATCTGCTGCATCGTGTCCGCCGGGAGTTTATGGAGAAGCAGCTGCAAGACTTCTTCCCCTTTGTCCGTCAGGGAATAATAGGCTGTGCTTTTTGTCTGGTCTGCTAAGATCAGCCGGTCTTCTCTTAAGGAGGCGAGTGTCTCCTGGATGGAAAAATAATCAGTATAACGGTTTCTCAGTATAAAATCAGACAGAATCGCATTGCTGATATCTTGTTTCGCCGCATGGAGAAAATAAAGGATGATCATCTTATATAATACAACAGCGCTGGTTGTCATAATATTTCCTCCTCGTTTTTTGTTTTCCTTTTCTGATCAATTTTCAACGTGTTATTTTGCATGGCGCCGATTTGGCAGGACACGCACCTTTCCCGATAAACGGATTATCCTTGCATAGCATGGGCAGTCTGCCCGCTCTCTGTCCCGATGTGCTCTTTGACTGCCTGGGAGACAGCGTCGGCAACGCGGGGGTCAAACGGCTCCGGCATGATATGTTCTTCGTCTAACTGTTCCTCTGGCACCAGTCCGGCGATCGCATCGGCTGCCGCAAGCTTCATTTCTTCTGTGATCTGTGCGGCGCGTCCCTCAAGAGCCCCTTTGAATATTCCGGGAAAGGCTACAACGTTGTTCACCTGATTTGGAAAATCAGAGCGCCCGGTGCCGACAATGCGCGCCCCGGCTTTTTTAGCGAGATCCGGCATGATCTCCGGTACCGGGTTTGCCATGGCAAACAGGATGGAATCCGCATTCATGGATGCAACCATTTCTTCTGTGACGATTCCTGGGGCCGATACGCCGACGAAGATATCTGCGCCGCTTAGCGCGTCGGCAAGCGTGCCGGTCTTGCCGGAAAGGTTTGTGACCTCCATCATCTCTTTCTGCATCCAGTTTAAATCTTTTGTCGCTTTGGACAGGATGCCGGATTTGTCGCACATTATGATATCCTGAAAGCCGTAGCGCAGCAATAGCCTGGTAATGGCAACCCCGGCAGAGCCGGCTCCGTTGACAACGACATGGCAGTCTTCCTTTTTCTTTCCGACTACTTTTAATCCGTTGATGATACCTGCCAGTACCACGATGGCAGTGCCGTGCTGGTCGTCATGGAATACCGGGATAGAAAGCTCTTTTTTCAGCCGCTCTTCAATCTCAAAACAGCGCGGCGCCGAGATGTCTTCCAGGTTGATGCCCCCGAAGGCAGGTGCGATATGGATGACTGTGCGGATGATTTCTTCGGTATCCTGTGTGTCCAGGCAGATCGGGAATGCGTTGACGCCGCCAAATTCTTTGAAGAGGACGGCTTTTCCCTCCATGACCGGAAGCGCCGCCTCGGGTCCGATATTTCCAAGGCCGAGCACGGCGCTGCCGTCAGAGACAACGGCAACCGTATTGGATTTTATGGTGTAGGCGTATGCCTGTTCTTTGTCTTTGGCAATCTCTTTGCATGGCTCTGCCACGCCGGGGGTATATGCGATCGCCAGATCCTCCCTGGTATTTACCTGGCATTTTGGCGATGTGTTGATTTTCCCATTCCATTCTCTATGTAAGGCAAGAGCCTTTTCTGCGTTTGTCATAATAAAATACAGTCCTTTCTACTTTTTTGTCTAATCCATTATTTTAGCACAGAATGGATTTGTCCTCAAGAGAAATGGGCAAAAATCACCGCAGCAAAATTCACTGTACAAATAGAGCAAAAATCGTCGCAGCAAAATTCGCTGCAGAAATGGAGCAAAAATCGCCGCAGCAAAATTCATTGCACAAATAGAGCAAAAAACGTCGCAGCAAACGCCGCAGAAATGGAGCAAAATTCGCTGCAGAAATGGGCAAAAATCGCCGCAGTTCTTTTTTGGTTTCTTTGCGCCGGGAGTCTGGTGCAGAAAGCCTTGGATTTACAGAAGATTTGGAAATTTTCAAAAATCTCTTTACAGAAAGGACAAGGTCGGTTATACTAGTATATGAGTATTACGAAAACAAAACTAAGAGCTGGAAAATATTTCCGGGATTCGTTTTCTGAAAAGTTATTTTTTCTATGGTGTATCCGCCATGTTTTCAGCTGAGAGATTATTGCATGACAGCGAGATGGTATCTTTGAAAAGCCGCTGTCCCCAAAGGGGATAGGAAGTTGGAAAGCGGCAGGCGACAGGATGTGGAGAGTATCGCTTTTTGCTAATAATTGGACACGTATTTTGGGGAATTTTTAAGAAAGGATTATGCAGACAAAAAAAGATGTGCTGCATCTCAAAGGTTTTCTTTGAGAAAAAGGAAGAATTATGGATTTAGAAGGATTATCATTAGCAGAGCTGCGTGAGGTAGCAAAAAAAATGGGGCTGAAGGGAATATCAGCATACCGCAAACAGGAACTGTTTGACTTGCTTTCTAAGGAGCAGGAAAAGCCAGAGGAGCAAGAGGCAAAGGAAGAGGAGCCGGAGGCAACGGAAGAACAGCCGGAAGAGCAGGAAGAGCAGTCGGAGGCGCAGGAAGCGCCAGAAAGACAGCAGGAGGTTCGGACGGATCGCAGGACGCCTGAGAGGAGAACGACAGAGCGGTATGGGTATGAGAGAAATCAGAGACAGGATGATGTAAACAAGAGAAATTCCTATAATCAGAAAGCCATGTCACGATATGCAGAGAGGCAGGGGACGCCCAAAAAAGAAGCGAACGGCAGGGGAGACGCCCGCAGCGCCGGCAGATATGACGGAAAGCAGCCTGCCAGATATGACGGCAGGCGGACGGACAACAGGAGAAACGATGAACATAGCGGCAGTTACAGCCAGCCAGTCAGGAGAAATGATGAACATACCAGCGGTTATACTCCCGTGGACATAGATGAGCTTGACAGCGGCGAGGAGCATTCTGGTATTTTGGAAGTGCTTCAGGAAGGATATGGATTTATCCGCTGCGACAATTATCTTCCGGGCGAGGAGGATGTCTATGTGTCGCCGATGCTGATCCGGAAATATAAACTGCGCACAGGGGATATCTTAAAGGGGAATACCCGTATCCGCAGCCAGAATGAAAAGTTTGCGGCGCTGCTTTATATTAAGTCAGTCAATGGATACAGCTTAGAGAAGCTGGCAACCAGGAAGCGGTTTGAAACCCTGACGCCGATTTTCCCGAATGAAAGGATTCGGCTGGAGACGCCGGGGAGCACGATTTCCATGCGCATGATGGATTTGATCTCCCCGATTGGAAAAGGACAGCGCGGGATGATCGTATCTCAGCCCAAAACCGGTAAGACAACCCTGTTAAAACAGGTGGCGAAGGCGGTGAAGACAAACTATCCGAAAATGCATATTATTGTGCTGCTGATCGATGAGCGTCCGGAGGAAGTCACGGATATCAAAGAGTCGATCCAGGGACATAACGTAGAAGTTATCTACTCTACATTTGACGAGCTTCCGGACAACCACAGACGTGTGTCGGAGATGGTGATCGAGAGGGCAAAACGCCTGGTAGAGCACGGCGAGGAAGTCATGATCCTCTTAGACAGCATCACGCGTCTTGCCAGAGCCTATAACCTGACAGTACAGCCCAGCGGGCGCACGCTTTCCGGCGGTCTGGATCCGGCGGCGCTCCATATGCCAAAGCGGTTCTTTGGCGCGGCGAGAAATATCAGGGAGGGAGGCAGCCTGACGATCCTTGCCACGGCGTTAGTTGATACGGGCAGCAAGATGGATGACGTGGTCTTTGAGGAATTTAAAGGGACTGGAAACATGGAGCTTGTACTGGACCGCTCTCTTTCAGAAAAGAGGGTATTTCCGGCAATCGACCTGCCAAAATCCAGCACGAGGAGAGAAGACCTTCTCCTGACGCAGGAGGAGATTGAGGCAACCTTTTTGATGAGGAAAGCTTTTGGCAGCTCAAAGTCGGACGAGGCAGTCCAGAAAGTGATCGATATGTTCCGCAAGACAAAGAACAATCAGGAGTTTATCCAGATTGTGAAAAAAGTGAGGATTGTATAAAAACGGCTAAAAAATGTATAAAAACGGCTAAAAAAATGATTGCATTCCTTTTTTTAGTATGCTATACTGTATGAGTTGTGTTTTAGTGCATACAAAAAGATTTATTAAAATATGGATTTGCTGTCGGTTGTATCGTTCCGCGGGGATTGGCGGATGGCAGCAGGATGGCGGAATGGAGGTAAACATGAGAGAAGGAATTCATCCGGATTACTATCAGGCTAAGGTTGTCTGCAACTGTGGTAATGAATTTGTAACCGGTTCTACGAAGGAAGAGATCCACGTAGAAATCTGTTCAAAATGTCATTCTTTTTATACAGGCCAGCAGAAGGCAGTCAAGGCTCGTGGTGCGATTGATAAATTCAACCGCAGGTACGGTATTCAGTCTAATTAGCAGAATCAGTGGTCAGCGCGCTGACCTTATGGATGGTCACAGTGCCCATATTGTCGGGTATTGTGACCATTAGTTGTTTCACAGAAAAATATTACAATTTGATTACAGAGAATAAACAGCGTACCAGGTATCAGGATACGATGAGAAGGACGCAGAAAGAGGTAGAGTATGAAGTCATCAGGAATCCGTGGCCAGGCAGTGCTCGAGGGCGTTATGATGAGGAACAGATCCGAATACGCCGTTGCAGTGAGAAAGCCTGATGGAGAAATTCAAGTTACCCGTGGAAAATGTAAAAGTCTGGCAGAGCGTTCCCTGTTCTTTCGGCTTCCGCTGATAAGAGGAGTTGTCAAATTTGTGGAGGCTCTTATGCTGGGAGTGCGCACCCTGACATTTTCTGCAAGTTTTTATGAGCAGGAAGAAGAGAAGCGGGAGGAAGCTTCCGCAAAAAAGAATGATTTTAAAGAACGGTTAAAAACGGCATTTACTGTGCTGATTTCCCTGGTGGCTGCCGTGCTGGCGTTTGTCGTGCTGCCATACGCCGCATCCAGGATGCTTTGCGCCAGGATTGAGTCTGTGTCAAAACTGACGGTGGCAGAGGGGATCATCCGCGCAGTTTTATTTATCGGCTATATCATAGTGCTTTCTTTTATGAATGATATCCATCGGCTGTTTCGGTATCATGGCGCGGAGCATAAGGTGATCAACTGCATTGAAAACGGTTTGGAACTGACGGTAGGAAATGCCAGAAGGCAGTCAAAGCATTTGAGAAAATGCGGGACGAGTTTTGTATTTGCTGTTATTTTTATCAGTATTATTTTATTTATGTTTATACAATTCGAGAATATGTGGCTCCGCATTGCGCTTCGTGTCATCCTGGTACCTGTCGTTGCCGGAATCTGTTATGAGTTTGTTGTGTTTACCAGCGATTCAAAAAATAAGATCGTGGGAATCCTGTGCAAGCCGGGGATGCTGTTCCAGCTTTTGACAACCAGGGAGCCGGACAGCAAGATGCTCGAGGTGGCAATCGCCTCTGTGGAGGAGGTATTTGATTGGCGCGAATACCAGCGGCGCTGCATAGGCGTAAGGAGAAACAGAGAAAAAATGGAACGGCTGCATCGGGTTGGCAGACACAGGGAAAGCCCGGAGGAGATCAGGCAGCGCGAGGAGAGTGAAAAATGGGAGAATGAGCGGAAAAAGCGGCTGAACGAGCAGGAGCGCAAAGAGTTAGAGTTAGAAAAGATTGCAGACGAGGCGGCAAAGAGAAAAGCAAAGGAAAAGGCGTTAAAAGAGCGCATGGCGGGCGAGGCGGCCGGAACGAGGGAGGTTTCCCTGGAAACGCTGAACCGCTATCTTGACGACGAGAAAAACAGAAAGGATCCGGCGGCAGGGCGATGACATACGGAGAACTGGCGCAGATGGGAAAGGAACGGCTGCTCTGCGCCGGCATTGCAGAGGCGGAGGAAGACAGCTGGCTTCTTTTATCTTTTGCGGGAGATATGGACAGGGGGCAGTATTATTTAAAAAGGGAACAGGAGGCTCCCGGCCGCTGTGAACTGGCATACCGCAAGATGATAGAAAAAAGAACGCACAGGATACCGTTGCAGTATATTACAGGACAGCAGGAGTTTATGGGGATTTCTTTTGCTGTCAACGAGCATGTGCTGGTGCCGAGGCAGGATACAGAATGTCTGGTAGAAGCGGCGCTTCCATATGTCAGGGGAAAGCGGGCGCTGGATATGTGCACTGGTTCCGGCTGCATTGCCATATCGCTTGCTATCCTGGGAAAGACGGCTTTCTGCTGCGGCGCAGATCTGTCGGAAGAGGCTTTGGAAGTCGCGCGGCAGAATGGGGAGAGGCTGCACGCAGACGTTGCCTTTTTATGCAGTAATTTATTTGAAAAGATAGAGGGATATTATGACGTGATCGTGGCAAATCCACCCTATATCCCGGACGGCGTTATGGAAAGCCTGATGCCGGAGGTGCGCAGGTATGAACCGGCTATGGCGCTTTCTGGCGGAAAGGATGGGCTTTTCTTTTACCGTCAGATCACGGCTCAGGCAAAGGAGTATCTGAAGGCGGGAGGATATCTTTTTTATGAGATAGGGCATGACCAGAGGAAGGCAGTTGTGGAAATCTTAGAGAAGGAAGGATATACTGGTATCTCCTGCAAAAAAGATTATGCCCAAAATGACAGGGTGGTCTTTGGAAGGATGGAAGGCCATGCCGCTGCTATGGAATAGTGCAGGGGTTTCTATTGGACTATGGCAGACACAGCAGATGGAAGGCTATGCCGCTGCTATGGAATAATGCAGGGGTTTCTATTGGACTATGGCAGGCACAGCAGATGGAAGGCCATGCCGCTGTTATGGAATAGTGCAGGAACATTTTCTGCCGTTTCTGTTTTTGCAGGGACGGCGCATAGGGAGAGGAGACTGTGCACAGTGTGGAGATTCCACGGAAAAGGAGAGAATTATGTTTGACAGATTAGAAGATTTGGTAAGGCGTCTGGATGAGATCAACATGGAGCTGACGGAACCAGAGACGGTAAATGATCAGGAAAAATACCGTCAGCTTATGAAAGAGCAGAACGACCTTACTCCGATCGTTGATAAATATCAGGAATATAAAAAGGCAAAAGAAGGGGTGGAGGACAGTTTGGCGCTCCTTGAAGAGGAGAGCGACGAGGAGATGCGGGAGCTGGCAAAAGAGGAGCTTAGCAGCTGCAAACAGGCGGTGGAACAATGCGAGCAGGAGTTAAAGATCCTGATGCTTCCGAAGGATCCGAATGATGAGAAAAATGTGATCGTGGAAATCCGAGGCGGCGCGGGCGGCGACGAGGCGGCGTTGTTTGCTGCAGACTTGTTCCGTATGTATTCTCATTTTGCAGAGGACAGCCATTGGAAAGTTGAAGTGATGAGCGCCAATGAAAATGGGATTGGGGGTTTTAAAGAGATTGTATTTATGGTGATTGGGAATGGAGCGTATTCCAAGCTGAAATATGAGAGCGGCGTCCACCGCGTTCAGCGGATCCCGTCTACAGAGTCTGGCGGCAGGATCCATACTTCCACGGCGACGGTTGCAATTATGCCAGAGGTAGAGGATGTGGAGGTGTTTGTAGACCCGAACGACTGTAAGATCGATGTATTCCGCGCTTCTGGAAATGGCGGGCAGTGCGTCAATACAACCGACTCCGCCGTGCGGATCACGCATATCCCAACAGGGATTGTCGTGACCTGCCAGGATGAAAAATCACAGTTGAAAAATAAAGATAAGGCAATGAAAGTGCTGCGTTCCCGTATCTATGACATGGAGCAGGAAAAAGCAGACAGCGAACAGGCAGCAGAGCGCAGGAGTCAGGTGGGGACCGGCGACCGCTCTGAAAAGATCAGGACGTATAACTTCCCGCAGGGACGCGTGACGGATCACCGCATTAAATTCACCAGCCATCGCTTAAATGAGATCCTGGGGGGAGATATCAATGAGCTTATCCAGAATATCATTGCGGCAGACCAGGCTGCAAGGCTGGCAAAACTGAATGAGAGCGCATAAACGCCTGTTTCAGGGTGATTGCTGCGAGAGGCATGATGAGAGCGCAGAAATGCCTGTTTCAGGGTGGCTGCTGTGAGAGACATGGTGAGAGTGCAGAAACGCCTGTTTCAGGCGTGATTACTATAAAAAACGCAATAGATTGCGGTCCGCCGGTTGTCTTACGATGGCTTGTTTACAGTATAAGGAGGAGAATATGAAAAGAAAAGCAAAAGTAGGGATTTCTGTTTTTTTGTTATTTTCGCTGTTGTTTTCCGGCATCATCCCTCCAGGCGCACAGGCAGAAGCGGCGGGGAAAATGAAGCTTAACAGAAAAAAACTGTCCATGAGAGTCGGACAGACTAAAATACTGAAAGTAAAAAACAGGAAAAAAGGGCAGAAAATCATCTGGAAAACGAGCAGAAAGAACGTGGCGTCTGTCTCGCAAAAGGGAAAAGTCACTGCCAAAAAGGCAGGAACTGCAACGATTACTGCAAAGGCAGGAGGCAGGCGTTTTCAGTGCAAAGTAACTGTAGCAGCGAAAAAGAAAGCAGACAAAGCCAAAAACAAGCCGGCGCCGACGTTTGCAGCCGACATAGGAGAGCGGGACGAGATGGCCTATATCGATAACAGGATGGAAGAAGTTCCGACCGGATATTTTCAGACGATAAAAAAGGGCGGAACAGTAAAAAAATTCACATATCAGGCAGGAAGCGCAGACGGCGCCGCTTCCTTCAAAAAGAACGCAATGGTCTATCTGCCCGCAGGTTATGACTCGTCTAATGCGGAACAAAAATACGATATTATTTATCTGATGCATGGAAGCGGGGAGAATGAGCAGACTTTTCTGGGAGACGGCGGATATGATTCTGGGATGAAGTCCATGTTGGATCATATGATCGTAAACGGAGATATCCCTCCGTGCATTGTCTGCACGCCGACGCTGGAGAAAACAGATGATTTCGAGAAAGAGTTTCAGTATGATCTGATCCCGGCAGTGGAAGGGAAATACCATACTTATTATAATGGGGATTCTGTGGAGGATTCCAGGGAACACCGGATATTTGCCGGTTTTTCGATGGGGGCTTCTGAGACTTGGAGGATTTTTGCAAAGTGTATGAATGCCGTTTCAAAATATATCCCTATCAGCGGCGCAAGCGCCTGCGCGGGTCAAACGGCAGAGCAGGAGATTGCTTATTTGACGGAGGCTGTCGCCAAACAGGGTTATACAGCAGAGGATCTTCTTGTATTTTATGGGAGCGGCGACAAGGGAGATATTGGATATGACGGCGTCAAGTCGCAGGTCAAAGAGATGAAAAAGGGCACAGGGGTTTTTACCTTTTGTGATAATTTTACCAATGGGAATTTATATTATGGCATGGTAAAAGACGGCGGCCATGATATCAATACGGTGTATATGGTACTTTACAATGCACTGCAGAGTATGCTCTCTAAACCGAGGACGCCGGAAAAATATCACGCCTGGGCAGAGGGGATCATGGCAAAGAAAGAGCCAGCGAAGCTTGATAAGAAAAAAATGGGAAATAGTTATGGAAAGTGGAAAAAATATCACTATTATTCCAGAACGGCAAAGCGGAAGACTGGTGTGAACGTCCTGCTTCCGCCGGATTATTCCAGAGACGAAAAGTATCCGGTTCTGTATCTGCTCCATGGATATTATGACAATGAGGATTCCCTGGCAAGCAGCGGTTATGAGATCCGCAAGATACTTGGCAATCTGATCGGGGCTGGAAAGGCAAAAGAGATGATCGTTGTGCTGCCATATATTTTCTGCAGCCCGGATCGGAAGAAATGTACGGAGATGAATCTGGAAAATTCTCTCTGCTATGACAATTTTGTGAATGATCTGCTGAAAGATGTAATGCCGTTTATCAATAAAAAATTTTCTGTGGCAGAAGGAAGAGAAAATACGGCGATTACTGGCTTTTCCATGGGTGGAAGGGAATCTGTTTTTATCGGCGTGAGCCATCCGGAATTGTTTGGTTATGTCGGGGCGGTGTGCCCTGCGCCCGGGCTGACGCCAGGGAGCAGCCTGGATGAACATCCCGGCCAGTTAAAAGAGGAGGAACTTGTCTTTCCAGAGAAAAAAGAGCCGTACCTCTTTTTGCTCAGTGCGGCAAAAGAAGACCCGGCTGTCGGACAGAATCCGTTGCTGCTTCACAAAATACTGGAGAAGAATCAGACGGAGCATCTGTGGAATATCATTCCGAAAGGCGGCCATGATACGGTTAGCGTGAGGGTGCATTTATATAATTATCTCCGGATGATCTTCCGGTACAGGAGGTAGGGGACGGACACCGGCAGATGTTTTTTTTAGATTTTGTCAAGGCGTCAAAAGATTGGATTGCATATCTTTTGACGCCTTAGTCTGTTTGCTGGAGAGTTTTTGTTTTTTAAAGTGATGATAAGAAAGATACCCGGTGTTTTAGCTTGTTTGTTGGAGAGTTTCTGTTTTTTTAAGTGATGATAAGAAAGATATCCGGTGTTTTAGCTTGTTTGTTAGAGAGTTTCTGTTTTTTTAGTGATGATAAGAAAAGATATCCGGAGTCCTGGTCTGTCAAAATATTTATTTTTTTAGGGCAAGTGCGCTAAAATTGGTTTCTGAATCGTGTTAGTTAATGAGAGAGGAGGTGAAAGGTTGAGATTAGAGACGGAGGAAGAATATAATGAAATCGTCGAAATGTATTCTGACATGATCTTTCGGATTGCATATCAGAATTTGTGGAATGTAAGTGATGCAGAAGATATTGTACAAGATGTTTTCTTGAAACTGCTCAAACAGAAGAAGGGGAGATTCCATGACAACGAGCACTTGAAATCCTGGCTTATCCGGGTGACGATCAACCAGTGCATGGATTATAAAAAATCTTTTTTCAGGAAAAATACAGTTTCGCTGGAAGATCTGGAAATCCCATATGAGCAGGAGGAGCGGCAAATCTTAGAAGAGCTGTACCAGTTGCCAAAGGATACGCGCAATATCTTGTATTTATATTATTACGAAGGGTACACCATCAAGGAGATTGCAAAAATCCTTGGGAAAAAACAGAATACAGTAAATTCCAGGCTGACAAGGGGACGGAATCAATTAAAGAAAATCATGGAGGTGGAATATGCGGGAAGAATACAAAAGTGTATTTGACAAAATGAAATTGAGCGAAGAGGGAAAGGACAGGGCAAAGGCTTTATTTTATGAAGTGGACGAAAGGAAGGAAAAGACTATGGGATGGAGGAAAGTAATACGGCCTGCGGCAGTGGCAGCAGCCAGTCTGGCTCTGATCGTGGCGGCAAATGCAGTTGTGCCGGCGCTGCATAAAAATATCACAAAGGCTCCGGAAAATGTGGCGGAAAAGACCGATTCGGTATTAGACAAATATTTTACCGTCACTGCTTATGCAAAAGAACTGACAAAAACGGGTAAGGTTTTTTCTGAAGATTATTCCGGTATCATTTCGGGAATTTGCGGCAATGCTGACGGCAGCAGCGTCAGCTATAATTTTGAATTTCCGGTAGAGGTGAAAGGGAAAAATATTGATACGGTTACTTATACCATCAATGATGGAGCATTTTGTATCAATCATCCAAAGGGGAAAAATATTGTAGTTGCTGGGAAAAAGCTGGATAAAATGTTGAATGTCCCGGGAGAATCTAAGGAGGCTGAGGAAAAGGAAGTCCTTACGTACCTTGATGAACAGTATCATTCTTTTACTGTGAAATATGATAATCAGATAAACGAAGAGACTTGTATTGATATCGTTGGGACATCTGATATCTGGGGGAAAGAAAAAAGGGAACAATATAAAGCGCTGAATTATGATATTGCTAATTCCACGGTGGAAGAGGATAAAAAGGCTCATGATTTTCTGATGAAAGATATTAAGATTACCTGTATGGTCACTTATCGGGATGGTTCTACGGAGAGCAAAGAGATTGCGTTGTCTAATAAGATCATGAAATACTCTGAAGTGACGGGGGAGAAAGTGCCGGAGAAGAAGGATACCCCGTGTGTTGTGCATTGCTTTAGCCTTAAGTGATGCATGGGACGCGCAACTGGCAGGGATAGAGAGAAGCCAGAGGCTGTGGTTCGTAGGTTCGTATCTGAAAGGGGATGGGCTGCCGCATATCAGAATCCTTATTCATTAAAGCGGCAGCCTCTTGCTGTTAGGACAGATGCGTTAGTAATACCCCCGCCCATGCACTTTGGAGTGTAAGCGTATGGGCGGGGGTTGTTGGGAATAGCAACGGTAATGCCTTGTTTTTGATCGGTTATTTTGATTTTACGGTGGCATTCGGCGCACCCCATGGGGCGCCGGTGGCAGCGCCGCTGTAGATGATCTCGGTCAGGCTGGTGCAGTCAGCGAATGCGTCCACACCAATGGAAGAGACGCTGTCCGGGAGGTTGATTTCTGTCAGAGAAGAACAGCCCTCGAATGCGTCCACACCAATGGAAGAGACGCTGTCCGGGATGGTAATTTCTGTCAGAGAAGAACAGCCCTCGAATGCAAAAGATCTAATGTAAGAGATACTGTCCGGGAGGTTGATTTCTGTCAGGGAAGAACAGCCTCTGAATGTGCCCCCTTCAATGGAAGAGACGCTGTCCGGGATGGTGATTTCTGTCAGAGAAGAACAGCCATCGAATGCGTACCCACCAATATAAGAGACACTGTCCGGGATGGTGATCTCTGTCAGAGAAGAACAGCCCTCGAATGCGATTCCTTCAATGGAAGAGATGCTGTCCGGGAGGTTGATTTCTGTCAGCGAAGAACAGCCCCAGAATGCGCGATAACTAATGTAAGAGACACTGTCCGGAATGTTGATTTCTGTCAGAGAAGAACAGTCCCGGAATGCTTCATCACCAATGGAAGAGATACTGTTCGGGAGGTTGATTGCTGTCAGAGAAGAACAGTCCCGGAATGCGTCCCATTCAATGGAAGAGATACTGTCCGGGAGGTTGATTTCTGTCAGAGAAGAACAGTCCCGGAATGTGTACTCTTCAATGGAGGAGACACCGTCCGGGATGGTAATTTCTGTCAGAGAAGAACAGCCCCGGAATGCGCCCAGTTCAATGGAAGAGACACTGTCTGGGATGGTGATTGCTGTCAGAGAAGAACAGCCCCAGAATGCGCGACCACCAATGGAGGAGACACTGTCCGGGATGGTGATTGCTGTCAGAGAAGAACAGTCCCCGAATACGCCCCATTCAATGGAAGAGACACCGTCCGGGATGGTGATTTCTGTCA
>CANQCD010000009.1 GCA_947589455.1 uncultured Lachnospiraceae bacterium
CTGAAAGCATTGTAAAATAAGGATATAAGAAGATTTAACAAGATATGAGAGGTTATAAAAAGCATGATAAAAATACTATTCGTCTGCCACGGCAACATTTGCAGATCTCCCCTCAGCCAGAGTGTTTTTCAGCACATGGTAAATGAGATGGGGTTAGAGGAGCTGTTTCTCATCGACAGCTCTGCTACGAGTACGGAGGAGATAGGCAATTCTCCGCACAGGGGAACGGTAAACAAGCTGAGAGAGCAGGGGATTCCCCTGGTGCCGCACAGAGCAAAGCAGATTACTTCATGGGAATATGATGAGTTTGATTACATCATAGGTATGGATAACTGGAACATGAAGAATTTGAACAGGATGTTCGGGGGCGATTCGGAGGGGAAACTGTACAAGCTTCTTACATTTGCCGGATCCGACAGGGATATAGCAGATCCGTGGTACACAGGCAATTTTGACGATACTTATAATGATGTCGTGGAGGGTTGCGAGGGATTGATGCGGTATCTCAAGGAGCGGGGAGAAATTTAACTTTATAAGAGTGAAAAGAACGGATGGCAGTATCCGTCCGGTTTTCAGATTTTGCGCGGCTTGCAGGGGCAGGCGCGGGAAAGGGAAAGAATATGACAAAAAAAGAATACGATGGATATACTTATGTAGACGGCGGGGTTTGCGCTGCCAAGGGGTTTGTGGCAAATGGATTAAACTGCGGGATTAACCCAGATCGGGAGAAATATGACCTGGGGCTGGTTTACAGTGAGACAGTCTGTAATGCGGCGGCGGTATATACGCAAAATAAGGTTAAGGGCGCGCCGATTTTTGTCACGAAGGAGCATTTGGAGAAATCGGCCGGGACAGCCAGAGCGGTTATTGTTAATTCCAAAAATGCAAACACCTGTAATCCAAATGGGATTGAAGTGGCAGAAGAAGTGTGTGCGTTGACGGCGGGAGCGCTTGGAATCCTGCCGGAGGAAGTGATCGTTGCCTCGACAGGAGTAATTGGTGAAAGACTTTCTACAGAACCGTTTCGGCAGGGGATGCCGGAGCTTGTCAGAGGGTTAAGCGCAGATGGGAATGGAAGAGCGGCATATGCGATCATGACGACAGATACGATTCAAAAAGAAGTGGCAGTTACTTTTGAGATTCAGGGGAAATCCTGTACGATTGGCGGCATGGCGAAGGGAAGCGGAATGATCCATCCGAATATGGCAACTACGCTAAATTTTATTACATCGGATGTGTCGATTTCTACAGAAATGCTGCAGGCTGCTTTGAGTGAAGTTGTAAAAGTTACATACAACTGCCTGACGATAGATGGCGATACTTCTACGAATGATATGGTCAGCGTAATGTGCAACGGACTTGCGGGTAATGTGCAGATACGGGAACAGAACAGGGATTTTGACGTGTTTCGGCAGGCGTTGTATATCGTTATGGAAAATATGGCCAAAATGCTTGCCGGAGACGGCGAGGGGGCGACAAAGATGCTGGAGTGCAGATGCGGCGGCGCAAAGAATTTGGAGACGGCAGTTGCTGTTGCGAAAAGTGTTGTTGGTTCTGCGCTGGTCAAGTGTATGTTTTTTGGCGAGGATGCAAATTGCGGCAGACTTCTCTGTGCACTGGGCTATGCGGACGCCGAATTTGATATTGAAAAAGTCAATATAGATTTGGCTTCTTCCGGCGGAAGAATTTCTGTGTGTAAAAATGGTGTTATCCTGGATTTTTCAGAGGAAGAGGCCGCCAAAATAATCGGCGAACAGGAAATTTATATTATAATAGATCTGCAGGATGGGGACGCCAGCGCAAAGGCGTGGGGGTGCGATCTGACATACGACTATGTAAAGATTAATGGGGATTACCGTTCATAAAAAGTAAGCAGATTTTAAAGGACATTTTGGGGAAGCGCCAGCGCAAAGGCGTGGGGTGCAATCTGACATACGACTATGTAAAGATTAATGGGGATTACCGTTCATAAAAAGTAAGCAGATTTTAAAGGACATTTTTGGGAAGCCCCAGCGCAAAGGCGTGTGGTGCAATCTGACATACAATACAGAATAGGAAGAAATTAAAAAGCAGGCAGGGATTTTGGCTGATATTGATTCAGTTTAGATCCCTGCCTGTTTAACGATCATGGGAAAGAGAATGAGCTGCGTTCTCTTTAATAGATAAAAGTAGCCTCGCGGTATTTTGTCATTTTGTAGATTTTTTCTGCATCTTCAACGGACAGATTAATGCATCCGTGGGAGCCGTTTGTTTTATACAAATCTTTCGTCCACCTTGACCACGGCTGCCATGTGGCAGGATGGAATCCAGTTCCAGTCCAGGTGATGCGAACCCAATTTTGTACCGGCGTAGAATAATCCGCTCCGGTCAGCGTGTAAGCAGAACGGTGTTCTTTGATAAAATATGCGCCGGTTGGCGTCTGCCGATCCGGAACGGGACGTCCGGTGATGCAGGGGCAGGAAAATGCGAGTTTTCCTTTTCGGAAGACATACACTTCCTGGTTTTCTATTGAAATAACAGTATAATTTGCGGTATCCCAGTCTGTTGGGAATTTATCAAAATTCATCTGGAATGCCGTGTTCAGATATGTAACTTTTTTCCGGAAAGTTAAAGCTTTCTTATTTGCTTTATTTGGTTTTTCAATGTAAGCTTTCGTCAGGGACGGGGAAATTTTCTTTTGTAACAGCTGCTTTGTCCGTTGAACCATTTTTTCATAATCCATTTGCCAGCCATAGTCCCCGCCGTATACCTTTACGGTTTTTCCGCCTTTGGTTTTTACTTTCCGTGTTTTGCCGACTGTTTTATATTTCAGGCAGAACTGTTCTACCCAGTTTTCGATTACCGTATTTTTATATTTAATTTTTCCCTTTTTGTAGGTTATCCACTTGGAGATCATGTTTGGCGTGATCTTCTCTGTGTATCCGTGTCCCAGATTCCAGGTAATAAAACGTACAGCTGCATTATTGCAGGCCTCCAGCTCTTTTGTCAGCATATCGCTGCCAGAAGTGAGTTTTGGCTGTTTGTAGACGTCGGGATAGCTCTTCTCATCTGTCAGGTCTATTTCGGTGATGGCGCTTTTCAGGGCGTCTTCTACCGTGCTGGACAGGACGCTGCGGTTAATGGAGTTTCCCTGTGTTTCTGGATTGCAGATATATTGCTTTTTCCCGGCGGAGTATTCCACCGTGGCAGAAACCGGCTCGGTAATGCTGTATTGCGGGCTTCCGCAGACCAGCTCTGACTCCGTGACGATCTTCCGCAGGGCGTCTGTATCGTATGTGACGTCATAGTCAACATCGTAATCCCTTTTTTTGGGGAAAAGGGAAAAGGACTGATGCTGCTTTTTAAAAAGTTCTTCAAATTGTTTGCTGATCTGGAAATGAAAAGAAAAATCATCTCCATTTAAAACAAGCTTTCCGTTATTGCGCCCCTTGATTGTCATGGAGTAGTCCTGATACATTTTATTCAGGTTTTCTTCGGATTCTTTTAAAGTCTGTCCGGAGATATCGACTCCATTTACATTCGTATTTTTATACCAGCGGCTGCCATAATATATTTTCTGGCTGATTGTGACTGCTGCTGCGGTCAGCACGGCGGCAGACGCGGCGAAAATCAGTATCAGATGTGATTTTTTAATTTTTTTTCTTGTCGTGGCCTTGTTTTCTTTTTGTTTCATGCTTCACCTCGTGATGGAACCTCTCTTGCATCCGGTTCATGGTGCAATGTCTGCGCGTTCCCTCTGCAGACCTGGCGAGTGAAAGATTTGGTTTCGCTCTGGCTTATCATATCATTCTGTTATCTGCTCTGGATGATTCGCAAAGTAATCCGTTTCTGGCGTGCATTGCAATTTGCTTTTGAAAATGCTTGGCAATCTGTATCCGACAGAGTGCTGCAATCCGTTTTTGGCGGTGCATTGCAATCCATTTTTAGGATGTTTTGCGAGTCATTGGCAAAATCTTCTTCATTATAATCCATTTTTAGTGTATAATTGTATCAAAATGATTAACTTTTTCTGTTATTTAGGGACAAAATATTACAAAAATATTACAAAAAAAGAAAAAATTAATGAGAATCGGAAAAAAGAGGAGCGCGATATCAGAAATGGAGAAAATATTACTATTTCAGTCAGAGTGGGAAGAGCAGCTTAAGCGGCTGGCAAGGTCAATGCGTATCTCTGCAGAGAGTGTTGCCGTGGAACATTTCAGGGAAAAACTTCAGTCGTTATACCGCGGGGAGACTGGGAAAGCGGAGCGATTTGAAGGCACGCCGCCAGAAGGGTCGCTGATTTTATTTTGCCAGGTAGAAGAGAAAAAGATGGATAAACTGTTGGCGGCAATGCGCAAAAAAGGACTGTCTGCCACATATAAGGCAGTTTTGACAAGGACAAATGCGCAGTGGAATGTCTTGCGGCTTTATTTTGAATTGGGACAGGAGAAGAAGCAGTTTGAAAATGGAAAGAGCCGGTTCGGCAAATAATCCGGCCGGCTCTGGCTTCCTGTATCACATATGTCACTCTAATCTCGCTTGAACGTGATGCCGGGGATCATGCTTTCCACTTCGTCCATATAATCACCGATTTCTTCTGCGTCGTCTTCCATTTCCTCTGTATCAAGGTCTTCAAAATACTGATTAAAGATTTGTGAGGCAATCTCAAATTCTTCTTCGTCTTCAATCGGCAAAAATTCAGGATCGCCGTTTTTGTATTCCCGATATTCGAGTATCACTACTTCGCCTTCTTCAAAATCGCCATTCAGCGGCATGGCTGCGACATATTCCTTGCCAAGCTCTTCAATCTCGATTGCGATAAAAACTTCCGCTTCGATATCATTCCCGTTCTCATCTGTCAGAGTAACGATGGTTGACGTTTCTTCATCATTAAAAATCATATCATGGTTTTTCTGGTTCATAAATACCGCCTTTCTGCCGGGTCGATGAAATATCGCCCTTATTGTCTGTTATTAGGATAGTAACACTGAAAAACATGCTTGTCAAATAAACAATGTTTTCCGTCGGTTTTTTTTAATTTTTTTGAAAAAAGGTTCCATGACGCGGGGAAATATGGTATAATATACAAAACTTATCTAAGCATAGATAACAAATGCGGCATAGAATGTTTTCAATTATGGCCGGCGCATAGATGTTCCGGCGTAGAAAGGAGGGAATGAAAATGAGCGGCATATCAGCAGTAGACGGTTCTTACAGTCAGGCGCTCCCTGTAAATCAGGTGCAGCGGCAGCAGGATCCGGAGGAGATGTCTCCGAAGGAGAGGAACCAGTTAGCTGTCGAGGAGAGTTTGAGCAAGACAAATGAGGCGATGGCTGACAAGAAAGACACAGGGGAAGTAGATATGGGTTCCGGCGAGGGCCTGCAGACACTTCTGAAAATGCGTGAGATTACTTTTGAGTCAAGTGATTTTGCAGCACGTGCGAACCAGGATACCCGGTCAGCGCAGGAAGACGCGCTCCGCGAGATAGAGAAGGAACGCGAGCAGCAAAGGCTGCACCTGGATCCGGAAGAGTTTGCCATTGGATATAATTCGCAGACGGCGTATAATATTGAAGAGGCAAATCAAAACGCCAATGCAGGAGACGACGATTCCCGTTTTGAGAGACAGGCGATGAACCTGGACAGGGAGAGGACGCTTGAGACATACCAGGGTATGGTTCAGAAACAGCAGAACGAGGAAGAGTACAGCAAACTGACAATGTTTTATATGTAATACTTTTGTTTCAGGCAAACAGAGTATAATAGAGTCCACTTCTGATGTCAGGAGAAAATGTCTGATGTTGGGGTGGATTTTGTGATAGTAGAAAGAGAGGCTTTGTGTGGATAAGATTATTACAATAGGCCGTCAGTATGGCAGTGGCGGTCGTGAGATCGGACAGAGGATTGCGGAAAAATATAACATTCCGTTTTATGACAACGAGTTAATAACCCGCGCGGCAAAGGAAAGCGGTTTTGCTGAAGAGAGTTTTGAGCGGGCGGAGGACAGGGCTACGAACAGTTTACTGTATTCTCTTGCAATGGGGATCAATGTATATGGCAATCAGGATTTTGGATTTTCCGGACTGTCTTTGGACGACAGGATTTTTCTGGCGCAGTCAGATGTAATACGGAAAGTTGCAGAGGAAGGACCTTGCGTCATTGTGGGGAGATGTGCGGATTATGTCCTGAAAGAAAGGGACGACCTTGTGAATATCTTTGTGCGTGCCAGTATGTCCTACCGATTGCAGCGCGCAATCAATAACTATCACATTGACAGAAAAAAAGCGGCGGATTTTATATTGAAAAATGATAAAAGAAGGGGGAATTATTACAATTACCATGCAGGTGAAAAATGGATGAACCTGAATAATTATGATTTGGTGATCCGAAGTGATTTGATCGGGATTGAGAAATCTGTGGAATGCATCTGCATGTTTTTGGGGGAATGAGGGGAGTTATTTTAGAAAGGAGAGATTACTATGGAACCGGTATTAGATAATATCAGACAGGTAATCCGTGAGAATGATAATATTGTTTTGGTTGGGGGCAGCGAAATGATGCGCGAGACCGGCTTGAACGGATTCCGCGCAGAGCATATGGCGTATGAGATCGAAGAGGAATATGGATACTCGCCGGATGAAATTCTCTCCTCACTTTTTTTTACGCGACAGGCAGAAAAATTTTTTGACTATTATAAAAATATTATTTTAAATAAGAAGAATGTACAGCCGACGAAAGCTTTGAAAGCTGTTGCAGAGCTGGAAAAGGCGGGAAAACTGACTGCGATTGTCACCAGGACGGTATACCAGCTTTTTCAGAGGGCGGGCTGCCAGAGCACGATTGAACTGTACGGATCGGTGGAAGAGAATACCTGCCCGGTCTGCGGCAAGATGTTTGACAGCAAATATATAAAAAATGCGGACGGTATCCCAAAATGCGACAAATGCGGGATTCCGCTGCGCCCGGGATTTTCCCTGCTGGGGGAAATGCTTGATAATGGCCGGCTGACAAAAGCAGTGAATGCGATTGAGAATGCAAATGTTTTGATCGTGGCTGGCACGTCGCTTAATTCTTTGACCTGGGCAAGCACCTTGCGTTATTATGAAGGTGATAAGCTGATTTTGATAAACACACAAAAGAAAAGTGGGGACGAAAAAGCAAATTATTGCGCATATGGAAATATTTCAGAAATATTTGAATATGTTATGGATTACAGTGAGGAATAAAGCAAGTAAACAGGGCAGCTGTTATAATCTTATTTTTGCATCCGCTGCAGATTGGGGGGATGGCCGATAACATTATAATAAGGCTGCCATTTTTTTATACTGCGGCAGGAGGTGCGGCGGCGTCCACTCCGGGGAAAGGCACAAAAAGATGAGGTCAAACTGTTCCTGGAACACGCAGGCAAGCGAGGTGGAGGCAGCGTAGGGGAAATCTCCTTCCAGGCTTTGCGTCTCGCTGTCCGTGCGCCTGATCCAGATCACATTCTGTGTGCTGCAGGGGAAATGCCTGGCGAGATGGCGCAGCCAGTTTGCACAAGTCAGAGTGTTGCCATACATACAGTAATTGTCGTGGTGAAAATCAATGTGGAACAGCCGGAACGTTTTTTCTGTCTCTGGAGAACAGTGCGACAGGATGAAAGGATAAATTTCTTTGTGGCTGTCTGCGGTGTGGGAGATGGCGCCTGGCTTTTGGAGCGAGGGGAGCGCTTCGCAGAATGTGTCGTATGCGGGGATTGTGCCGATGCTTTGCAGCTGCGGATATTGCTGGTATGCTTTTTCCCAGAGTTTTTTCACAATCTGGGGATCGGCGTCTTCTGCATAGGGAAACATGGCGTCGCGCGTGCGGCTGTCAGTATCGATAAAATAGTCGAAGTCGATGCTTAAAATGTTCATGGAATACCTCTCTTACTTTTGTTTTCCCGGCAATGGGGACTGTGTCTGCAATATAGTATAACATGGATCGGGAGGTTGGGCAAACACAGTGAAAACATAGTTTTGACGTAAAATTGCCATGCATTTCGATGAAAATGTGTCATGATACGGCAGTGATATTTGGATATCAGATATTGCCTGGCAGCTGCCATGATAAAAGCGGAAAGAGAATGAATATGGTGAATATGCCGCTGATTAGTATTCTGCGGCTGCCATGATAAAAGCAGAAAGAGAATGAATATGGCGAATATGCCGCTGATTAGTATTCTGGCGGCTGTCATGATAAAAGCAGAAAGAAAAATGAATCATAGTGGTGAATATGCCGCTGATTAGTATTCTGGCGGCGGCTGTGATAAAAGCAGAAAGAAAATGAATATGGCGAATATGCCGTTGATTAGTATTCTGGCGGCGGCTGTGATAAAAGCAGAAAGAGAATGAATATGGTGAATATGCCGCTGATTAGTATTCTGCGGCGGCTGTGATAAAAGCAGAAAGAGAATGAATATGGCGAATATGCCGCTGATTAGTATTCTGGCGGCTGTTATGATAAAATCAGAAAGAGAATGAATAGTGATCAGGAAAGAAAGGATAATTACAGATGAAGCGAAGACGAGATAGATGGATTGCCGGAATTACTGTAGCAGCAGTTATTTTTGCAGGAGCGGGCGCAGCCGTCCGGGCAGATTCTAAGGCGCAGAGCCGTTCGGACTGGCATGGGAAGATGTTTCATAAGATACAGACAGGGCAGGAAAATGGACTTTCCCATTATACTGTTGTGGATGAGGATGGAAAAGAGCATCTTCCTGTCAATCTGCAGAAAGGATCTGCGAGAAAGCGTGCTGTGGAAGTTCCGTTTGCTTATGATTCAAGGGAGAAAGGGGTTGTCACTCCGATTAAAAACCAGGGGAGTACGGGGGCGTGTTGGGCTTTTTCCGCGGTGAAAGCGTTGGAGGCGGATGCGTTGACAAAGGGGATTGCCACAGAAGAGGACGCGGATTATTCGGAGAGCCATCTGGCATGGTATTCTTACAGCGCTTTGTCGGATGGTTCGGAATCGTTTCATGATAATAATATGGTTCTGGACAGCGGAAGCGTCTATGATTATGGCGGGAATCCGGCTATGGCATCTTCTACGTTGGCAAATTGGTGGGGAGCTGCGGATGAGAGTGCAGCGCCGTACCGCGCGGAGACAGCGCGCGAGGTAGCCATGATGGAGCGGGAGATGGAAACGGCGGATGCAAGCCTTCGCACACAGGATTCTGTCCATATAAAAGAAGTAAATTGTTATGATGATGCAACGCGGGATGACGTCAAGCGAGCCGTGATGGAACATGGGGCGCTCAGTCTGTCTATGTATTATTCGAGGAGCAATCTATACGATACAGGAAGTACATATTCGATGTATCAGAGGACAGAGGGGACGAGAAGTTCAAACCATTGTGTGACGATCGTGGGATGGGATGATTCGTTTTCTGACTTTAAAAACAGCCCACCGGAACCTGGTGCATGGCTGATAGCGAACAGTTACGGCGAGGATTATGGCGATAATGGATATTTTTGGCTGTCTTACTACGATACTTCGCTTTATGAATATTATTCTTTCGAGGCAGAACCGGCAGACACATATGAAAATAATTTCCAATATGACGCCAGCGGCTGGGGAGCGGGATATTATGATGAGGCGGATATCCAGGTTGCCAATGTTTTTACAAATGAAAAAGAAAGCGCGCAGTCGATCGAAGCAGTTGGACTGTACACATATAACGCCGGCCAGCGGTATGAAATCTCAGTTTACCGCAATGTGGAGGGGATGCCGACAGAAGGCAGGCTTATATCAAAATGTACCACATCCGGCAGGGCTGATTATCCGGGGTATCACACAGTGGAGTTAGATGAGTCGGTTGCCGTGGCCAGTGGCGAGACGTTTTCTGTAGTGGTTACTTTTTTTGCTGATGGCGGGGAGGCCTATGCGCTTGTGGAAGGCTCTTCGGACAGTGAGATAGGGAAAATATATTATGCGCAGGCAGGGGAAAGTTTTATCTGTTTTGCGGACGAAGGGGAATGGTATGACACTGTGCTGGATGCGGAAGACCCGCAGAAATGCGCTAATAATGTATGCCTGAAAGCATTTACAAACTCTGTGAGTGATGAGGATTATCAAAAGCAGGAAGAAGTCGATCAGCCGACGCCGTTGGTTTCTGCCAGTGTGCAGCCGTCTGGAGGCGGGACAGAGACGCCGGGGAGCAGCGTGCAGCCGTCTGGAGGCGGGACAGAGACGCCGGGAGGAAGCGCACAGCCGTCCGGAGGCGGAACAGAGACGCCGGGAGGAAGCGCACAGCCGTCCGGAGGCGGGACAGAGACGCCGGGGAGCAGCGTACAGCCGTCCGGCGGTGGAACAGGGACGCCGGGAGGAAGCGCACAGCCGTCCGGAGACGGGACAGGGACGCCGGGAGGAAGCGCCTTGCCGTCTGGGAGCGGGACAGGGATTCCGGGAAGCACCGCCTCGCCGTCTGGAGGCGGGATAGGGACGCCGGGGAGCAGTGCACAGCCGTCCGGAGGCGGAAACGGAGCGCCGTCACAGTCTCCAGCCGCCACATCATCCAACAACGGGGAGAATGCGAAGACAAAAGTGACAAAAATCACTCCTGCAGCCAGGAAAATGATCCTGGGAAAGGGGGAGAGGGTCACAATTCCTGTGAAGGCTGCGCCGTCTTCTGCCAAAAAAGAGCTTCATTATCATTCTTCCAATAAGCGATGCGTTTCTGTCAGCGCAAAGGGAAAAATAAAAGCGAAGGCAGTGGGCAAGGCAGTGATCGCAATATCGGCTGATTCCGGTGTGAAAAGCAAAGTGACAGTTATTGTCAAAAAAGCGCCATCTTTTGTCAGAGCAAAGAACATGAAGATAAAGAAGGGGAATGCAGCGAAAGTTACAGTAAATCTCGGTAAGAACAGGGCGAGTTACCAGATTCGCTTTACTTCCCTGCGGCCAAAGACTGCGTCGGTCAGCCAATCTGGAACGGTGAAAGCAAAGAAGCGCGGGACGGCAAAAATACGGATAACAGCCTTTAATGGAAAAAAATGTACAGTGAAAATCAAGATAGTTTAGGCAGAGCGGTAAATAGAGGAAAGAGACAGAAATTTTTGATGGGAAGAAGTGCACAGTAAAAATCAAGGCTGTTTAGGCAGGGGGACAAATAGAGGAAGGGGACAGAAATTTTTCATGGGAAGAAGTGCACAGCAAAAACAAGACTATTTAGGCAGGGCGACAAATAGAGGAAAGGGACAGAAATTTTTCATGGGAAGAAGTGCATAGTAAAAATCAAGGCTGTTTAGGCAGGGGGCATATCCCGGAAATGGGATGAGATGGGCGGAGATCAGCGTCCGGGAATCAGCATATAAAGGCTGCGGATCGTTACCACTGCCAGCGGGCCAAGGATAATGCCCGTCACGCCAAAGATCTGCAATCCGATAAAAATAGACGCCAGCATAAAAAAGGGGTTTAGTCCCATGCCCTCTCCGAGCAATTTTGCCTCCAGAAACTCTCTGACAAGCAGTGTGAGCAGGTAGGCTGTCAGAATGGTGGCGGCATACAGGTAATTACCGCTGATAAAATAATAGATGCCCATCGGCGCCAGAACCATTCCACTGCCAAGGATGGGAAAAGCGTCGATTAGCGAGATTGCCATGCCAAAAATAAAAAAATAGGAATTATGCACAAGAAATAAGCCCAGAGAGCAGATAGCCCAGTTGATGAGCAAAATAATCCCTTCTGTGCGCAGATAGGCGAGCCCGCTTTTTTTGATGTGGGAGAGGATGAAATGCATATGCTGGTAATATCTGCTCTCTTTATATCTGCGGTTGATCGGTTCCAGCTCTTTGATCAAAATAAACATGGAAATGCCGACAATAAACAGGACAACGGCGATGCGGAGCCATGCGGACACGCAGGACATCAGCGCCGGACCAATCTGGTCTGCAAAGTGATTGGAAATATTCTGGTTAATGCGCATGATCTGGCGTGTAAGGATCAGACCAGAGGTTCCCTGTTCTAAATGAAGATAATAATCAATCCCGCTGCAGACAGAATCAGCCTGTCTTGAAAAGGAGGCTTCAATCAGATCCCGGTAAAAAGGGAAATTTGCCAGCAAAAGCCGGAGTTGTGAGATCAGTTTTGACGCAAGCCAGAAGACGCCGGCGCCGATGGCGACAAAAAAGAGAAACAATGTCCCATAATGTGAAATAAGCCGGGGAAGATGACATCTGCGGTGGAGAAAGTTCATGGCAGGCCATAAGATCCGCATAAGGATATAGGCGCATAGAAATGGAAAGACATAGGGCAGCAGGTAGGCAAAGGAAAGGTAGACGCCCGCGGTGATGCAGATTAAATATATCAGGTTGTGCCATAGCTGCTGTTTATTCATAATTCACCCCGTTTCCGTGCTGCTTGCTTCTTGCAATTAGTATCTCTGCCAGAGGAGAAATTATTCAACAAAAAACCGTCAGGATTTCCGCCAGAGGAGAGATTATTCGAAAAAAGCCGCCAGGATTTCCGCCAGAAGAGGGATGATTCGACAAAAAGCCGTCAGTATTTCCGCCAGAAGAGGGATGATTCAACAAAAAACCGTCAGTATTTCCGCCAGAAGAGGGATGATTCGACAAAAGCCGTCAGTATCTCTGCAAGGGAAGAGATGATTCAACAAAAAACCGTCAGTATTTCCGCCAGAAGAGGGATGATTCGACAAAAAGCCGTCAGTATTTCCGTCAGAAGAGGGATGATTCGACAAAAGCCGTCAGTATCTCTGCAAGGGAAGAGATAATTCAACAAAAAACCGTCAGGATTTCTGCCAGAAGAGAGATAATTCAACAAAAAAACCGAGGTTGCGTTAGCAACCTCGTCAAAAGGAGAAAGTATGAAAAAAATAAGAAAACAAATCATAAGTTAATTTGTAATTATATTGTATTTGTCATTTATGAACTTGCAATGATGTAGTTATGAAGAAATTGTAAACGTTTTTCCAAATTAAGTCACAATTATTCCATAAATATAATACCAGTTGCGCATTCAGCGGATATTTCATCTGGTTTCCAATCTTGTGCCGGAGGGCACAAAAGAATTGCCATATGATGCATTATATCGATATTTCACCCGGTTTCCAATCTTGTGCCGGATGGGCTGCAAAGTAAATAGTATAGTGTGCGCACTCAGCGGATATTCCGTCTCGTTCCCCATTCCGGAATTGAGGGGGCTGTGGCGCGGGCGTGCTGCGCCGCGCGCAGATCACATTTTAAAACGGTAGCCGACGCCCCAGATGGTTTCGATATATTGCGGTTTTGAAGTAGTCTTTTCGATTTTTTCACGTATTTTTTTAATATGTACGGTTACTGTTGCAATATCGCCGACTGACTCCATCTCCCAGATTTCCTTGAACAGCTCTTCTTTGGAATAGACATGGTTCGGGTGGCTGGCAAGGAATGTGAGCAGGTCAAATTCTTTGGTGGTGAAAGGCTTTTCGACGCCGTCCATGTAGACGCGGCGAGCCGTCTTGTCAATGCGGAGGCTGCGGATTTCGAGGATGTCGTTTTTGTGCGCGTCTGCGGTAGTCAGCCTCTCATAGCGCGCCAGATGCGCCTTGACTCTTGCTACCAGCTCGCTGGGGCTGAACGGTTTGGTGATATAATCGTCTGCTCCAAGTCCCAGGCCGCGGATTTTATCAATGTCATCTTTTTTGGCGGACACCATGATGACAGGGGTGTTTTTCTCCTCGCGGATGAGCCTGCAGATCTCAAACCCATCTATCCCCGGCAACATCAAATCCAGTAGGATCAGATCAAAATGTTCTTCAAGCGCCCTGGCAACGCCGGCGCTGCCGTCCGTCTCGATCAGCACCTCAAAGTTGCTCAATTCCAGATAGTCTTTTTCCAGTTCGGCAATCGCCTGGTCGTCTTCGATAATCAAAATTTTATTCATCATTATTTCCTTGTCGTGTCCTTTCTCAGTGTAAAATAAAAGCTGCTTCCCACGCCTTCCGTGCTCTCTGCCCAGACGCTGCCGCCATGGTCTGAGATGATCATCTTGACGATGGTCAGCCCCAGTCCGCTTCCCTGTATGGCAGAATTTCTGGAGGTATCTGCGCGGAAAGAACGGTCAAAGACATATGGCAGATCCTTTTCAGAGATGCCAATCCCGTTATCTTCGATCTGAATCTGCACAAATTCTTCTGCTTCGTGCGGCAGGGGCGGTTCGCTCTCATCATTTCGGATTTGGCGGTAAAGGGGCTTTACCGTCTCCTGCACTTTGGCGTTCTGAATGCGGATAGAAATCCTGCCATCTTTTTTATTTATATATTTTAGCGCATTTCCTATCAGGTTGTGAAGTACTCTTTTTAATTGTTCTGTGTCAACCAGCACTCTGGTATTTCTATCAAGAGGATTATAATATTTGATCTTTACCTGTTTTAATTCCATATCAAGTGAGAGATTGTCAATGCAGTCTGAAAAATATTCATGCAGATTGACAGAGACAAAATTATATGCCAGGGATTTCCGGTTCACTTTGGAAAAGACAGAAAGCTCATCTACCAGATATGTAATGTCGTTTGCCTTGACATAAATAGTCTGAAGATATTTTTTCTTTTTTTCTTCTGTGTCGGCGACTCCGTCCAGCAATCCTTCCGCATAGCCCTTAATGGCGGTAATAGGCGTTTTTAAGTCGTGGGAGAAGTTGCTGATCAGAAGCTTTGCATATTCTTCTGAACGGACGTGTTCGTTTACTACGTCCTGCAGCCGGATGCGCATATCCTCTACGCTTTGCGTCAGCTGTCCAATCTCGTCGGAGGATATCGCCTCGATCGGCGTAGACAGATCGCCCGAGCCGATGCGGATGGCGGCCAGATGCAAAAGCTTGATCGGATAGGCAATGCTGTGGTAGAGCCACATCACCAGGATCAGCCCGGATAACGCTATGATCGCAAGCAGTGCGGCAAACAGCTCATGCAGCAGATTGTGCAGGTTGATGCTTAAGGCGGAGAAATCCGTTATGATGACAATCTGTCCTAACGTCTTGTCCGGAAAGTAAAAAGTCATTTCCCGGACGGCAGTGTTTGTTTCTTTATTAATATAAGTCAGGGTATTTTTTGTGCTGTGGTACTGGGTGGCGACTGGAAATGTCGGGATTTCCTGTACGTCTTTGGACTCCCCGGAATAGACGGATACGCCGTCTCTATACAGGATAAAAAAAGAATTTTTGCGGCTTAGGTTTTTGGATAATCCCGTCAGAAACTCCCTGTTGTTAAATAGTTCCGGAGAATCCTCCGCTATCTGGGAAAGCTGCCTGTAATCAGCGGCTGCGACGTCGCTGAGAAGGCTGACAGGGTCTAAAAGGATATCCAGGGACTGCAGGCGGTTGATAGAAATGTCATATTTTTTTTCGAGTACATCTAACTGCCTGTCAATGATAAAATTAAGGCTGAACATAGCGACCACGGCGGGGAAGATCGTCATGGTAACAAAGATGATCAGCAGTTTGCTTCGTATTTTCATATGTCACCTCGTTTAATATGCATTTTTGTTCACGTTCTTGCCAAAAAAGGTGAGGAAAAGAATCTTAAAATCCAGTCCGAGCGTCCAGTTTTCAACATAGTACAGATCGTACTCAATCCGCGTCGTAATGGAAGTATCGCCGCGGTAGCCGTTGACCTGCGCCCAGCCGGTCATGCCGGGGCGCACCTGATGCTTTATCATGTAGCGGGGGATCTCTTCTTTGAACTGCTCTACAAAGAAGGGACGTTCTGGGCGGGGGCCTACCATGCTCATGTCGCCTTTTAAAACGTTAAACAGCTGTGGAAGCTCGTCAATATTTGTCTTGCGCATAAATTTCCCAATCGGCGTGACGCGGGGATCGTTTTCCACTGTCCACGCTTTTTTTTCTTCGGATTCATCCTGTAAGCGCATCGAACGGAATTTATACATTTGAAATTCCCTGTTGTGAAGCCCGACCCGCGTCTGCTTGAAAATCAGCGGCCCAGGCGAGGTGATCTTGATGACCGTGGAGATGATCAGCATTGGGATTGCGAAGATGATCAGGGCAACCAGAGAACCAAAAATATCAACAGAACGTTTTACCGTATTGTTGAATGAGCTGCTCAGCGGGACATGGCGGATATGGATGATCGGAAGCCCGTACAAGTCTTCTGTATATGGCCGTGTCGGGATAATATGGTTGTAGTCCGGGATAAATTTGGTGTGTACGCCGGATTTTTCGCAGATGCTGACAATCCGTTCCAGCTTGTAAAATTCATTGATGCTGAGAGTGATGACAATTTCGTCAAATTGGTTGGTGGCAAGCATTTTTTGAAGGGAGCCGGTATTCCCGATCACTTTGATGCCACGGTATTCCTCTCCCTCTGCATGGTTGTCGTCTAATATGCCGTGCAGCGCATATCCCCATTCTGGATGGACGCGCAGACGGTTGATATACCCTTCCGCGGTCCGGCTGTAACCGACCAGAAGAATGTGTTTTAAATTCATGCCGGAGCGCCGTATCTTCCGGAGGAAGCGCATAACGCAGAGGCGGAACGCATAGTCGATCACCAGATTGATAAAGCCAAAGATTGCCAGGAACAGACGGGCAAAGTTTGGCTGGCGGATCAGGTAGAGGACGGCAACGCAGTAGATCAGGCCGAGTGCATTTGCCTTGATCAGCCCTTTCAATTCCGCGCGGCGCCCGGATGTCCGCTGCGGGTCGTAGAGACCGAAAATGCGGTATAAAATAAGATAGCATGGTACCAGGAAGATCAGCATAGTATAATAATCGGTAACGGGACGGACATATCCGCTTGCCGGTTCGAGCGGCCCGTATTTGATCAGGGGGCTCCAGGTATCATCAAAACGGAGATTATATGCTAAAACAAAAGAAAATGCTATAATTACAGCATCAATAAATAATTTTAAAAAATTCAACAATTTTTGACGTTCTTTTATCAATTTATCACCTCATTCATCCGAAAATCCGACCATAATCGACTATAATTATAGCCGTTCCGGACAAGAATAGCAACCAAAATTCACATGATTTACACAAATCGCTGTTATACTTTCAACTGACATGGAAAAGCGCCAGTTATGATGCTTTTACCGTGCCAGTATCATATTATTACTCAAAAAGGGAAAAAACATAAATAGCAGGATAAAAATGTTTGTTAGGAGGGTTTTACAATGGAAGAAAATAACCAGGAAACAAATAACAATCAGATGGCAAGCGAAGGACAGTCAGTGAATGGAAGCCAGATGGTAAACGAAGGGCAGCCAGTGAATGGAAGCCAGCAGGCAGATGAAGGGCAGCCAGTGAATGGAAGCCAGATGGCAAGCGAAGGGCAGCCAGTGAACGGAAGCCAGATGGTAAACGAAGGACAGTCAGTGAACGGAAGCCAGATGGTAAACGAAGGACAGTCGGTGAACGGAAGCCAGCAGGCAAGCGAAGGGCAGACAGTGAACGGAAGCCAGATGGTAAACGAAGGGCAGCCAGTGAACGGAAGCCAGCAGGCAAACGAAGGGCAGACGGTGAACGGAAGCCAACAGGCAAGCGAAGGGCAGACAGTGAACGGAAGCCAGCAGGTAAACGAAGGACAGTTAGTGAATGGAAGCCAGATGGCAAGCGAGAGTCAGGCGGCGAATAGCAGTTGGGAGGCAAAGCAAACAGAATATACCGGTGAATACGGAAATGCTGTTGCCGGTGAGTACAGGCATCCGGATTCTTCCGTGTACAGCTATTCCTATAAAAATGGAAATGGAGAGAGTACCCATTCGGGAGACTATTACGCAGACAGGGATTCTGCCGGTCAGGGCGACGCTGAAATGAGAGGCGCATATTACGGCGCACCGGGAAGCAGCAATGAAAGCGGCTATCAAAATAGCGGCAGTTCGGGAAACAGTAGCGGAAGCGGCTATCAAAATAGCGGCAGTTCGGGAAATAGTAGCGGAAGCGGTTATCAAAACAGCGGCAGTTCGGGGAATTATAGCGGAAGCGGCTATCAGAATGGCGGCGGTCTGGGAAACGGTTATCAGAACGGCGGCAGTTCGGGAAACTACGGCGGGTATCACGCAGGCTACACATCAGACAATGCCAATAGCGGGAAGATGAAAAAGCAGAAAAAGGAAAACAGCGCATGGAACCGCTGGGGCAAAAAAGCGGTTGCCTGTGCAGTCTGTTCTTTTGCATTTGGTCTTTTGGGGGCATTTGCATTCCATACTGCAGATGGTCTGGTTAATCGGGAAAAGGCAGAGATCCAGACGCAGGAAAACGATACTGTGCTGCAAGACGACAGTGCAGCGGATGTTACGGCGTCGCCGGATTCTGTGGACAGCGCAGGGAACAGCTCTGATATCACAGCGATCGCAGAGCAGTGTATGCCAGCCGTTGTAGCGATTACCAGCACGACCGAGGGAACGGACTACTATGATTTATTTGGGAGATATTATCAGGGAGAAGATACGGACAGCAGCGGGACAGGTTTTGTTGTCGGCCAGAACGAGAAGGAGCTTCTGATCGCAACGAATAATCATGTGATTTCCGGGGCAAAGACGATTTCCGTACAGTTTATTGACGGCGAAATCTATGAGGCGGCAGAGAAAGGCTCTGATACGGCGAACGATCTTGCCGTAGTTGCTGTGGATGTGTCAAAAGTAAAAAAAGCGACAATGGAGAAGATAAAGATTGCCGACATGGGCAATTCCGACAAGGCAAAAGTAGGCGAGCGCGTGATTGCCATCGGCAATGCGCTGGGCTATGGGCAGTCTGTCACAGTAGGTTATATCAGCGCAAAGGATCGGGAGATCACAGAGTCATCGCAGGACGGAAGTACACAGAATACGATCAAGGCAATCCAGACAGACGCCGCGATCAATCCGGGCAACAGCGGCGGCGCACTGATCAACATGCAGGGGCAGGTGATAGGGATTAACTCTGCCAAAATAGCAGATTCTGCGGTAGAAGGGGTAGGATATGCCATCCCAATCTCTGTGGCAACGCCAATCATTGACGAGCTGATGAACCGTGAGATATTAAAGGATTCAGAGAAGGGTTATCTGGGAATCAGCGGCAGTACCGTTTCACAGGAGGCGTCTGCGTATAATCTGCCATACGGCGTATATGTCAAGGAAGTTTCTAAGGGCGGCGCGGCAGACAAAGCAGGCATCAAGGTAAACGATGTCATTACTGCGGTAAATAAAATGGAAGTCACTACGATAGAGAGCCTGCAGGAAAAAGTAAACAGTTACCGGAAGGGCACGGAGGTTGAAATAACACTAAAGAGGAGCACAGACGGCGTATACAAGGAACAGAAAGTAAAAGTAACGCTGCAGGGCAGCAGTTCTTTGGATGGATTGTCCGAGGGCACTGTGCCGGGCAACGGTGAAAATGGAAACGGGGATAACGGAAACAATGGAAACGGCGGAAACGGAGATAACGGAAGCAATGGAAACGGCGGGAACAACGGCGGGAACGGAAGCAACGGAAACGGTGGAGACAACGGCGGAAACGGAAGCAACGGAAACGGCGGAAACAACGGCGGGAACGGAAGCAATGGAAACGGAAGTGATGGAAACAACAACCCAGGAGAGGGATATGACGATTTCTGGGGAGACTTTTTCGGATTTAACTAAAAAAGAGCCCGACGGAAAAAGAGCCCAGAGTAAAGAGCCGGATAAAAAGTCGGATGAACAAAAGCAGGGAGGATGGTGGCAAGTCAGCCGCCATCCTCTTTTTCAGGCAGTTCTTTTTGTGCTATTTAATATTTTGGAGTTTCTGGTCCTGGAGTTATTTTTTAATGTATTTGCATTTCAATATGAATGGCAGATATTCTGCAAAAATCTGGCGATCCTGATGGGGGTCAACCTGATCTTGACCGGTCTGTTCCACGGAATCCGCCATGCGTTTATCCTGTCTTCTGTCCTTTGCCTTGTGATTGGGATCGCAAATTATTTTTTGATTTCATTCCGGGGTTATGGAATCGTCTATATGGATTTTTATGCAGTGGGAACGGCGGCAGAAGTGGCGGGCGGATATGATTACCGGGTGACGGCAGAGCTTGCCGGGGACGTCATTACCGGAGCCGCGCTTGTGGTACTTAGCTTTTGTCTGCCGCGCAGACGGCATCCTTACCGAAGTCTGAAATATAGCCTGATCTCGCTGGGCGGTATTTTGGCCAGCGCGCTGTTCTTTTTCTGGACAGTTTTTGACACCGTATTTTATAAGGACGTCAGCAGCCTGTCCTGGGATCACAGTATCGGCATGGAGCAGTATGGCTATGTCCTGTATTTTATGGCAAATGCGGGCAAAGCGCAGGTAAAACCGCCATATGGTTATTCAGCGGAGTGGGCAGACCGCATTTTGTCCCGTTATGAGGAGAAAGGGGCAAGCAAAGCTATGGGAAATGCTTTGGGAAAGAATGGGAAAACCCCTGACATTATCATGATCATGAATGAATCTTTTGCAGATTTGTCGGTGCTCGGGCATTTTTCTACCAATAAAGAGGTGCTTCCGTTTTACCACAGTCTGAATCAGAATGTGATCAAAGGCTATGCAAAATCTTCCGTCTATGGGGGATATACGGCGAACTCGGAATTTGAGTTTCTTACCGGGGCGACAAAGGCGTTTTTGCCGGGCAATCCGTATTTGCAATACATAGAAGACGATCTTCCCAACCTGATCACTACGATCAAGGCGCAGGGAAATTACAAGACGGCGATCGCAATGCATCCGTATAAGCCTTCGGGCTATAACCGGATCAGCGTCTATCCGCTGATGGGTTTTGATACGTTCCTGTCCGAAAAAGATTTCTCAAAGAAAAATCTGGTGCGGGATTTTGTCGGGGACAGCGCAGATTATCAGAAGATTATAGAGGAGTATGAGAAAAAGGAGCCGGACAGTTCCCTTTGCCTGTTTAATGTGACAATGCAGAACCACAATCCGTATGATGATACAGACTATCATTTTGCAGAACCGGTTCATATAACGGATGTTTCCTCCTCCCATTCCGTCAACCAGTACCTGTCGCTGATGAAAATGTCTGACAATGCGTTAAAAGAGTTGATCGGATATTTTAAAAAGCAGACAGATCCGGTGATCATCTTGCTGTTTGGGGATCATCAGCCCCATCTTCCGGATGAATTTTATACGGAAGTGGTGGGGACGGCGCCAAAACTGTTTACTTCAAAACAGGTAATGGCGAAACATACTGTGCCGTTTATGATCTGGGCGAACTATGATATAGAAGAGAAACAGGTAGAAAATACGTCGCTTAACTACCTTTCTCTGTATTTGTTGCAGGCAGCAGGTTTGGAACTGTCTGATTACGACCGGTTTCTTCTGGATCTGCAGAAAAAAATCCCGTCCATCAGCCAGAATGGCTATTATGATGAAAACGGGACTCTTCATTGTTTTGAGGGGGATGACGGCGAGTATGAAACCCTCCTGAAAGAATATGAGGTCGTACAATATAATTATCTATTTGGCGGCAAAGAACGCCTTGACAAACACTATGCCATGTCAGCAGAAAATCAAGCGCGAACGAAGTGAGCATTTGATTTTACCTGACATGGCAGTGACAGAATCAAGCAGTGCGCCAGCACGCCGCCTCTTTTATAAATCTTCAAATACTTCGCCCAGCCCTGCCTGGATCAACAGGTCGGCATTGCTGTCATAAGGGGTCGGCGATTTATTGATCAGCGCCAGATGGTTTCCCTGATAGTACTGCAGCATACCGGCGGCAGGATAGACGGACAGAGAAGTTCCGCCGACGATCATCAGGTCTGCATGGGAGATGGCGCTGATTGCGCCGCTGATCACCGTCTCGTCAAGCCCTTCCTCATAGAGGACAACATCCGGTTTGATAATGCCGCCGCAGTGGCACTGCGGCACTCCGGTGCTGTTTATGATTTCTTCAACCGGATAAAAAGTATGACAGCGGGTACAGTAATTCCGGTGGATAGATCCGTGGAGCTCAAATACTTTCTTGCTACCCGCCTTCTGATGCAGGCCGTCAATATTCTGTGTGACGATTCCTTCCAGTTTCCCCTCTTCTTCCCATTGGGCAAGCTTTTTGTGGGTAATATTTGGAAGGGCGTCCAAATAGATCATCTTGTCCCGGTAAAAGTCAAAAAATTCCTCTGTCTTTCTTTGAAAAAAAGTATGGCTTAATATGGTTTCCGGGGGATAGTCATATTTCTGGTGGTATAACCCGTCTACACTGCGAAAGTCCGGGATGCCGCTCTCTGTGCTGACTCCGGCGCCGCCAAAAAATACGATATGACGGCTGTTTTCTATCAGTTCTTTTAGCTGTCTGACTTTTTCTGGCATATGATATCACAACCTTTCTGGATGATAGAAGTTATTTGTCTGGCTAAGGCCGGAACGCCGGCTCGCCATTGTCTGGCAACAGTATAGCGCAAAGAAACGGGCGGCGCAAGCGGAAGCGAGGGGAGGATGCGAAAAAGTGGGGGAAGGTTGGATTTAAGTCATTAAAAAACTTTTATTGTGCGGATACATCTGCTATAATAAGGGAAAATACATAGTATTTTAATTTTTTAACCATCTAATCAAACATTACATAGGAGAGAACAATGAATAAAAAATACTATTTGGGACTAGACATAGGGACAGCGTCCATTGGCTGGGCGGTGACAGATGACAAGTATGAAATTGTGAAAAGGCATGGCAAAGCGCTATGGGGAATAAGGCTCTTTGAGACAGCAAACACAGCAGAAGAGCGCCGACTCTTCCGCACGGGAAGGCGTCGGACAGATCGGAGAAAGAACCGCATTGCATTGTTGCAAGAACTCTTTGCAGAAGAAATAGGAAAGAAGGATCCAGGCTTCTTCCTCCGTTTAAAAGAAAGTAAGTATTATCCAGAAGACAAACGAGACATGCAGGGCAATGTGCCAGAACTTCCCTATGCGCTTTTTGTGGATGCTGGTTTTACGGATAAAGATTTTCACAAAGATTTTCCAACGATATATCATCTGAGATATCAACTTATCCATGGAATGAATGAAAAACCGGATATCCGTCTGTTATATTTGGCGCTGCATCATATTATAAAACATCGAGGACATTTTCTTTTTGAAGGGAGCAAGATGTCTGATGTAACAAACTTTTCCAACGCATACCGCGCTCTTTGTGAGTGTGCGTTGGAACAAGGGATTGAGCTTCCTGAGGATATACAGATTGTAAACGATCTTGAAAAGATTATGAAGTCCCGTGATATAAATCGAACGGACAAAAAGAAAGAGATTGCAGCGCTCATTGTAAGCCGCGATGCAGACAAGGGGACGGCAGGACGTTTAAAAGCTATGGCGGGACTGATGGCTGGATGTTCTGTAAAATTGAGTGAGCTGTTTGCAGATGATTCCCTGGCTGAGGAAGAGAAGAATAAGATTAGTTTTGCCGACAGCAGTTATGAGGATTATGCCGCACAGGTAGAAACAGCGCTGGCAGATCGATTCCTGTTAATTACCGCAGCGAAAGCAATCTATGATTGGGCAGTTTTGAGTGATATCCTGCAATCATCAGAATTTTTGTCAGAGGCGAAGAAGAAATCCTATGACAAACATAAAAAAGATTTGCGCAAGCTGAAGGATCTGCTCTGCAAGGATCGTAACGTGTATAGAAAAATGTTCGGCGTACCGGAAAAACAGAATAACTATAGCGCATATATTGGCATGGTCAAAAAGAACGGAAAAAAGATGCCGATAGAGAAAAATTGCAGTAAAGAGGATTTTTATACCTTTTTGAAAAATACATTATCTGCGCTGCCATGCGATGGAGAAGATATGCAGATACGAGATGGCATTCTTGAAGAAATCGCGCTTGGCGTCTTTCTGCCGAAGCAGACGATCCGGGATAATGGAGTGATTCCCTATCAGCTTCATGAAAAAGAATTGAATGCAATCCTGAAAAATGCAGAGACATTCTATCCATTTCTCACGGAGAAAGATGCACAGGGACGCACAGTCAGCGATAAAGTGCGGGCGATTTTCCGATTCCGCATCCCTTACTACGTAGGACCGCTGAATACCTATCACAGCGAACTTGGAGGAAATAGTTGGGCAATCCGCCACAAAGGAGCGGAAGGGAAAATTTATCCGTGGAATTTTGAGGAGATGATTGACGACGAGAGCAGCGCAGAACAGTTTATATACCGTATGACCAATAAATGTACTTATTTGCTTGGTGAAGATGTACTTCCCAGGGAATCTCTGCTCTATGCGAAATTTATGGTGCTAAATGAGTTGAATAATCTCCGTATCGATGGCGAGCCTGTATCGGTGGAAATTAAACAACAAATCTATGAAGGCGTATTTCAAAAACATCGCAATGTGACAGGAGTACGTGTGAAAGATTTTCTCGTGCGCGAGGGAATCATTGGAAAAGAGCAGGAACTCTCTGGTTTTGATAAAAATTTTAAAAGTTCGCTAAAGGCGTATCATGATATTCGTCAGATTGCCGGACAAATAGCGCTCTCGGAGAATGAATGGGAAGATATTATTAAGGATATTACGCTTTTTGGGGATTCACAGTCTATGTTGCGCCGTCGCTTGCAGCGCAAATATCCGGTGCTAAGTGAACGTCAGATAAAACAGCTTGCAGCAAAGAAATATAGCGGATGGGGCAGACTCTCTCGTGTATTTTTGGAACGCATGGAATCCGTCAATACAGAAACTGGTGAAATGCTAAATATTATATCGGCGCTTTGGGAGACGAATAACAATCTCATGCAGCTTTTGAGCAAGGAATGGCAATTTACAGCACAGATTGAGGAACACAATGCAGCAGTTACGTCCGAGGGAGACACAAGCTATCAGACAGTGGAAGATCTCTATGTATCTCCTGCAGTCAAACGACCGATTTGGCAAACACTAAAAATTGTACGGGAGATCAAGCATATTATGGGATGCCCGCCGGCACGAATCTTCATTGAGGTGGCACGTGAGCCGGGAAAGAAAGGTCAGCGGAAAGTGTCAAGGAAGTCTTCTTTGTGCGACTTATACCAGATATGCAAGAAAGAGGAATCGGAACTTTGGGAGAGTTTACAAAACTGCGATGAGAACGATTTGCGCAGCGATAAGCTCTATCTGTATTATACACAATTTGGCAAATGTATGTATTCAGGAGAGACGATCGATCTTGGGGATTTGTTTACCAACCGTTATGATATTGACCACATCTATCCTCAATCGAAGGTGATGGATGACAGTATTGACAATCGCGTACTTGTAAAGCGGGATTTGAATGCAAACAAGTCGGATGTCTTTCCGGTACCAAAAGAATATATGGAGAAAGCAAAATGGTTGTGGGATTCTCTGCTGCAAAAAAAGCTGATCTCTAAAGAAAAATATCATCGTCTGACCAGGCGGGATGATTTTGGTGAAAATGAACTTGCAGGATTTATCGCCAGACAATTAGTTGAGACAAGGCAGAGTACAAAAGCAGTTGCACAACTATTGGGAAATGAATATCCAGACACAGAAATTGTCTATGCCAAGGCACAGGCGGTGAGTGAGTTTCGCCATAAATTTCATTTGATCAAAGTGCGTGAGATCAATGATTATCACCATGCCAAGGATGCCTATCTCAATATTGTGGTGGGCAATACCTATTATGTGAAATTTACGAAGGATGCGGCGTGGTATGTGCGGAACAATCCGGGGCGTTCCTATAATTTGCAAAAAATGTTTGAGAAAGGCACAGTGGAGCGTGGCGGCGAGATTGCGTGGACGGGCGGAGAAAATGGCACCATACGTATTGTCAAGCGGTGGATGGGCAAAAATAATATTCTCTTTACAAGACGGTCTTACGAAGCAAAGGGAGAATTGTTCAAGCGGCAAATTGTTAAGAAAGGGAAGGGGCAAATCCCTATTAAGAGCGAGGAACGTCTCGCAGATATTGATAAGTATGGTGGATATAACAAGGCGAGCAGCGCTTACTTTATGTTAGTAGAATCTAAGGGAAAGAAAGGGAAGCTGATGCGTACCATCGAAGTTGTGCCAGTGTATCTTGCCAAAAAACTGGAAGATTCCCCAGAGGCGATGGCGCAATATTGCAAAGAGGATCTGAAATTGACAGAGGCGAGAATCCTCTTGCCAAAGATTAAGACTGACACACTATTCTGCATAGATGGATTTTTCATGCATTTATCGGGACGGTCGGGAGGGAAAAGAAGGCAGTTATTAGTTAAGGGAGCTAATCAGCTTGTGGTATCTGAGGAGATACAGGGGATACTTAAAAAAGTAACAAAATATTGTGCCGACTATAAGGTCAACAAAAACGCAACTATTTCAGACAAGGCGGAGCTTATGGAAGAGCAGCTTATAGCGGTATATGATGAGTTTCAGCATAAGCTAAGCGACACGGTGTATGGCAGGAGATTAAGTGCACAGCTTGACACGCTTGAAAAAGGGAAGGCGGCGTTTCTGAAGCTTTCCAAAGAGGAGAAGTGCCTGACAATCGGAGAGATACTCCATTTGTTCCAATGCCGGAGCACGTCAGCAAATTTATCTGCGATCAAGGGATCGCCTAGTGCAGGTGTGCTGGTGTTAAACAAAGATATTACTAAGTTAGAAAATATAGTGATAATCAACCAATCCATTACTGGATTTTATGAGCAGGTAATTGCTCTAAAGGACTTATGAGCTGGAGGGTGGTTGTGATCCATAATACGGCAAAGCTGGATTTGCAACTCAATTATCTGGTAGTCCGTGGGGAGATGAATACAACAAAGATCCATATCTCAGAAATCAGCGTTCTTCTCGTGGAGTCGACGTCCGTCTCGCTGACGGCAGGACTGCTTGCAGAGTTGAGTCGCCAAAAAGTGAAAGTTGTGTTTTGTGATGAGAAGCGTAATCCCTCCTCAGAGCTGCTATCGTATTATGGAGCGCATGATACGAGCAATAAGATACGCACGCAGATTCGATGGCAGCCATCGGACAAGGAGGCAGTATGGACAGAGATTGTTCGTGAGAAAATACGTCAGCAGGCAGAACTGCTGGCAGAAAGGGAAAAGAAGCAAGAAGCAGAGCTGTTAAATACATATGTGCACGATATCCGTTGGAATGATGAAACGAATCGAGAAGGACATGCGGCAAAAGTATACTTTAACGCATTATTTGGCATGGATTTTTCCCGAAGTCAGGACAATTACATCAATGCAGCTCTCAATTACGGATATGCCATTTTGCTTTCCGCATTCAATCGAGAAGTTGTAGCCAATGGCTATATTACACAATTAGGTTTGTTTCATGACAATATATTCAATCCTTTCAATTTGAGCTCGGATTTGATGGAGCCATTCCGTGTGTTGGTCGACAGGAAAGTATGTGCCATGTGTCTGACAGATTTTCAGCATCCGGAGAAGATGGAGCTCGTGGATCTTTTGAACAAAGAGGTCATTATGGAGGGGAAGCATTATGTGGCGCTCAATGCCATAAAGCGTTATGTTAAAAGTGTTTTTGATGCGTTGAATGATTCGGATATATCTTTGCTGACTTTTTGCACGTCATATGAGTTATAGATTTATGAGAGTATTGGTATTGTTTGACCTTCCTGTGCTTACTTCGGCACAGCGAAGAGAATATACGCGTTTTCGAAAATATTTAATCAAAAGCGGATTCGTAATGCAGCAGGAGTCTGTTTATAGTAAGCTGGCGCTTAATATGACAGTGGCGCAGCGAATTGCAGACAATGTGCGGAAAAATGCGCCACCAGAAGGACTGGTGCAAATGCTTACTATCACAGAGAAACAATACAATCGTATGGAATTTTTGGTTGGAGAGAGCAAAAGCGATGTATTGCAGTCGGACGAGAGGATGATCATATTATGAAATTAGTACATAAGGAGCTTCCTTTTCAGATTTTATTCGAGGAGGAATTTGTTCCGGTTTGCCTGATTGAGTCTCCAGTATGGTGGCGCATTTTGCAAAGAGAGATATATACGCAAGTGCAAGGTGGTGAAGGAAGGTGGGTGCTCTCGGAAGAAGAAAAAGAATTGAAATTATCCAAGGCAGCACATCTGATTTTGAGTCCTATCTATTTAGATGAAAATCAAAAAAGTCTTTGGAATGGCGTCACGCGATTGATCGGTACAAAGGTCATGGATGAGGCTCATTGGAAAGACTGGCAGGAAATCAATGCATTGCTCCATCGTTTTTTTGCAGAATTGGAGACAGAATTTTTATTTTCTTATTATTTGGATGGAGAAATTGACGTCCCTGCATTGGCAAAATCGTTGGGGCTTCGAATAGAAACAGATTTCAAAAGCGATTTGGAGAGGCTTTTGGCATACTGTATTTTAGTAAAGGAAGTTTTGGGAATCAAATTGTTTATTTTTGTGCAATTGCATGATTATTTTACAGAGAAGGAATTAACGTTATTGTATGAGGAAATACAGACAAGAAAGTGGAATGCTCTTCTTTTGGAAACACATGTCGAACAACGTGTGTTGGGTGAAAAATATTATATTATTGATAAAGACGGCTGTGGAATCTATTGAATTTTGGCTGAAAACATGGTATATTTAGGAAGTGTTCTTAGTAAAGTTTGAGTACATGCTTCATACAAATTATGCGAATTGATGGCATTTCATTTTCTATTTTGAGGTTTGAGAATGATGTAGATTTGTATGGCACTCAAACAAGTTATGCTACACAAATGAAGCATGGCAGTTTGAGAATGATGTAGATTTGTATGGCACTCAAACTTGAATCCGACAGATTCTTTTGTTCGTAAGGTTTGAGAATGATGTAGATTTGTATGGCACTCAAACGAAGACAAGAAAGAAGAGTCTAAACCTGCTGTTTGAGAATGATGTAGATTTGTATGGCACTCAAACTCCGACACGATACCAATGATTCCCTCTACAGTTTGAGAATGATGTAGATTTGTATGGCACTCAAACTAAACGCCATTATAACCGGGAGGTCTGCAGGTTTGAGAATGATGTAGATTTGTATGGCACTCAAACAAACATATCACTGACTATTTTCTTCATTAGGTTTGAGAATGATGTAGATTTGTATGGCACTCAAACATACTTTGGCATTCTGCGTTTTGCAATAATGTTTGAGAATGATGTAGATTTGTATGGCACTCAAACAAGCAAAAATTGGCAGACATGCTGCAGCAGGTTTGAGAATGATGTAGATTTGTATGGCACTCAAACTGATCTCTTTGCGCTGCAGTACCTGTACGGGTTTGAGAATGATGTAGATTTGTATGGCACTCAAACAGTATCAGAGACTGAAGCAGACAAGATCAAGTTTGAGAATGATGTAGATTTGTATGGCACTCAAACAATCATCATCTGCAGCCGTTCTGTCTCAGATAGTTTGAGAATGATGTAGATTTGTATGGCACTCAAACCGGATTTCTTTCGCGCGGATGACCTGTCTAGTTTGAGAATGATGTAGATTTGTATGGCACTCAAACAATACTATGTTTAATGATGCTAAGAAAAGGGTTTGAGAATGATGTAGATTTGTATGGCACTCAAACACCAGGCAACACAATATGTTGACGTGAAAGGTTTGAGAATGATGTAGATTTGTATGGCACTCAAACTTTTCCCACGGATCTGTTCCGCTACGTAACGTTTGAGAATGATGTAGATTTGTATGGCACTCAAACGATACAGCAGACTGTTACGCATTGATCTACGTTTGAGAATGATGTAGATTTGTATGGCACTCAAACCAATCTCACACGCAAGACAGCACGACACAAGTTTGAGAATGATGTAGATTTGTATGGCACTCAAACTGTTTAGTGTGTCCTAGTACCATAAAGTCAGTTTGAGAATGATGTAGATTTGTATGGCACTCAAACTGTATAACGGCTCATTGGCATACGCCGAAAGTTTGAGAATGATGTAGATTTGTATGGCACTCAAACCAGGCTGACAAAGAGGTTGCCGGGGATGTGGTTTGAGAATGATGTAGATTTGTATGGCACTCAAACAATATTGGACTCCACATTTCGTACAGCTTAGTTTGAGAATGATGTAGATTTGTATGGCACTCAAACGTTTAGTGTGTCCCTAGTACCATAAAGCCAGTTTGAGAATGATGTAGATTTGTATGGCACTCAAACTATACAGTTAATGAGTATCAATCAATAGCAGTTTGAGAATGATGTAGATTTGTATGGCACTCAAACAGCATAGCTCTAAAAAAGAAGGGTACTGGGGTTTGAGAATGATGTAGATTTGTATGGCACTCAAACAGATGTTAAGTTCTTTTATATAGATAAGTGTTTGAGAATGATGTAGATTTGTATGGCACTCAAACACCTATCTGGTTGGTGAGATTTCTGCCAGCGTTTGAGAATGATGTAGATTTGTATGGCACTCAAACTGGGATTTTCGCCATTCATGGTTGTGAAACGTTTGAGAATGATGTAGATTTGTATGGCACTCAAACATTTCATAATATTATGATATTTTTGCCACGGTTTGAGAATGATGTAGATTTGTATGGCACTCAAACTCCTTTTCTGATATATCTTCACTGGTTACAGTTTGAGAATGATGTAGATTTGTATGGCACTCAAACAGCATACCCAATGGGCAGCTTGTCTGCTGTGTTTGAGAATGATGTAGATTTGTATGGCACTCAAACAAGATGGCATTAATATAGCCAGCACTGATGTTTGAGAATGATGTAGATTTGTATGGCACTCAAACTTTGCTGTGACCGCTTCCCGCGCTTGGCGGTTTGAGAATGATGTAGATTTGTATGGCACTCAAACACTGCCAATGGTGCAAATAGGTCTTTGTCGGTTTGAGAATGATGTAGATTTGTATGGCACTCAAACAAAGAAGAAACAATTCGTAAGCAAGGTAAGGTTTGAGAATGATGTAGATTTGTATGGCACTCAAACCTAATGTAGATACAGCATAATGACTATGAGGTTTGAGAATGATGTAGATTTGTATGGCACTCAAACAACGGTTACAGACAATGACGGACAGGTTAGGTTTGAGAATGATGTAGATTTGTATGGCACTCAAACCCACTCCGCATTGTTGCAAACATCTAGTCAGTTTGAGAATGATGTAGATTTGTATGGCACTCAAACACTCGTCCAATATTAACTGGTCAATGCTGGGTTTGAGAATGATGTAGATTTGTATGGCACTCAAACATTCGATATCAATGTTGCTACCATGATCACGTTTGAGAATGATGTAGATTTGTATGGCACTCAAACTCTCACGGAGATGGCTAATGATATCATGCAGTTTGAGAATGATGTAGATTTGTATGGCACTCAAACGTTGGATCAATTATCCAAGGCAAACAGCACGTTTGAGAATGATGTAGATTTGTATGGCACTCAAACAGGGTCTGGAATTTATTCTAGAGATGGCTGGTTTGAGAATGATGTAGATTTGTATGGCACTCAAACGAAACAAAACAAAATCCGGTTCTGTGATGGGTTTGAGAATGATGTAGATTTGTATGGCACTCAAACTACTTTCCCATATAAATATGCAGACAAGTAGTTTGAGAATGATGTAGATTTGTATGGCACTCAAACTGAAGTCATAAAAGAGGAGGAAGACAGTGGTTTGAGAATGATGTAGATTTGTATGGCACTCAAACACCAGGCAACACAATATGTTGATGTGAATGGTTTGAGAATGATGTAGATTTGTATGGCACTCAAACACAACCCAAAAATAAACCAAAACCACACCAGTTTGAGAATGATGTAGATTTGTATGGCACTCAAACAAATCCCCTAGCGTTTCTTGATTCAAGACGGTTTGAGAATGATGTAGATTTGTATGGCACTCAAACCTTAAATGACGCATATTCTCCATCATGTTTGTTTGAGAATGATGTAGATTTGTATGGCACTCAAACTATTTTTCTGTTGTAGTAGGCAATCTTCTCGTTTGAGAATGATGTAGATTTGTATGGCACTCAAACACGGTCGGACATATCCTGTATTATTCCCTAGTTTGAGAATGATGTAGATTTGTATGGCACTCAAACAGATCCGTGTATTCCTTGCTGGTAAAATGGTTTGAGAATGATGTAGATTTGTATGGCACTCAAACTGTTTCTTCCGGGTTATTAACCGTCGTTTGTTTGAGAATGATGTAGATTTGTATGGCACTCAAACGAAAATTTAACAATCCATTGGCAGTGTTAAGTTTGAGAATGATGTAGATTTGTATGGCACTCAAACATTGAGCTTCTCGAATCCCATCTACTCTTCGTTTGAGAATGATGTAGATTTGTATGGCACTCAAACACTATCTCACGAATATAAAAGAGCAGTCCTGTTTGAGAATGATGTAGATTTGTATGGCACTCAAACTTGTATTGATTATTGGCGAATCAGGTACCGGTTTGAGAATGATGTAGATTTGTATGGCACTCAAACATTATATCTCATGCCGTCTCACTCCTTTCCGTTTGAGAATGATGTAGATTTGTATGGCACTCAAACCTGCCCGATCCGCTTTTATACTGTTCCGGGAGGTTTGAGAATGATGTAGATTTGTATGGTACTCAAGCTAGCCATCTTAACTAGATGCTGAATAATCTGCGCAAATGCCAGGACGAGCTAAGGGAGATGTTTGACATTTTGGTAAAATATATGTATGAACATTTTCCGGATTTCGGAGAAATCCTGGCGGCAGATGGAAAAGCAATCCAAAGTTATGCAGCTAAAAAATCCGTAAAAGACAGTGGAAACCGTGGTGAAAAGGATGCAGACTGGTGTCGGAAAACATATACCGCCACAAAACCGGATGGCGAAAAAATAACAAAAGCAAAAAAATGGTTCGGGTTCCGACTGCATTTAATTTCAGAGTGCTTGATC
>CANQCD010000010.1 GCA_947589455.1 uncultured Lachnospiraceae bacterium
TGTGGTTCTGTGCTCCACGCGCATCCGCAAACAAGACACTTACATTCTATTTTTTTATGTGCACTTTCATATTCCCCTAGAATTTGTATTTTATCATTAATACTTTTTAATTCTTCTGCAAACTCTTCCGGTCCCATATCGTAGACTGTCTCGCCGCCCTCCATCCGCGGAAGCCCCGCATTGGGCTTGGCAATAACCGGAACATCGGCATAAGCAAGCATCGTTTTTAATACCGGTCTCATTTTATCCGGCCCCGTGGAGCAGTTGACTCCCAGTGCATCGACTCCCAGGCTGTTTAATACCAGCGCCGCTGTAGCAGGATCAGTTCCAAACAGAGTGCGTCCATCCTCCTGAAACGATAATGTCACCATCACCGGAAGCCCGCTGCACTCCTTTGCCGCGATCACCGCCGCACGACATTCCTGCAGGCTCATCATCGTCTCCACAACGAGCAGATCCGCCCCAGCCTCCTCCAGACAGACAATCTGCTCTTTATAAATTTCTACCAGCTCTTCAAACTGCAGCGGGCCAACCGGCTCAACCTGCTTTCCAGTCATTGTCAGATCCCCCGCTGCAAAAACGCGGTTCTCTGCCTGTTCCCGGCGGATAGCTTCTTTTGAGATTGCCACAAGCTCCCGGTTCATCTCGGCAAGCTTATCCTGCAGCCCATATTCCTCTAATTTAATCCGGTTGCCTGAAAAAGTCGGCGCATACAGGATCGTCGTTCCCGCCCGGATATATTCCTGCTGCAAAGCACACATAATATCCGGATGCTGCAAAATCCACTCTTCCGGGCAGACGCCTGCCGGAAGTCCCCTCTTTTGCAGGTTTGTTCCCGTTGCTCCGTCTAAGATCAGTTTGGATTGTTTTGCCAGTTGCCTGAATTGCTGTTTTGTCATGTCACACTAATCTCCATTTCTGAGTGAATTTTGTTCGCTCTTGCAGCTTATCGCCTGGCTATTTGTTTTCGCTCAAAAACAAATAACCAAGCTAATTCCTTTCCTGCTTTTTTAAATCGCAGATCCGTTTTCCATTAATCTCCATTATACAAAATGATTTCGTGTAAGACAATATCCAACCTGTAAGAAGGCAGTGTAAATTTATCTTCGGATTTTATAGAGCAGAATACACCTACGATGCTCAAAAGCATATGGATTAATGTCCTAAAGGACACCGCCTAGCCTGTTTGCCGACAGGTTAGGCATTTTTTATTTTCGCTTGTTCTTCCTATCTATGCAGGCAAGCAACGCTATCAGCAGAGTTCCGAAAGATACCAGCAAAGCCAGTATCCCCAGAAAAACCATAATAGTTTCATAATCTGTCATCAGCGTCACCTCCCATCTGGTGTAAGTCCGGCTAATCATAGATTATACCGGCTAAGTTTACAGTGACAGCTTGGGAGGCTACCACCCCGTCGAAGGGCTTTTCCGTATAAAAATTTTAACATACCTCATGCACGCATTCCCATGATCCCAACTATCTTATTACCATCAAATGCCGCATAGAGCGGACAAATCCCCTCCCTGCAATTATTGATAAATTCCTCATTCTCAACGATGTCACGCTTAAATGTTGTTACCCCCCTCTGGCGCATAATCAGGCGCTTCAAACTGCATAAAAACTTCTAAAGCAAGTGCAAGAGCCTCATTCACTTCGTTACATTTTATTTTTCTGATAGGATACCTAGTTTGTCCTCCACAAAACAACCCATAGATTTTACTCTATACGCTCTGGCGCTTTGTTTCTGTTTCGTTGTAACTGTAGCAGATATTTCCTGTCCCACATATCATTTCCCCCAACCGTCTTTATTACTGCCGGTTTCATAACTCAATGGAGAAGTATGAGGGTACTCGTCAACAGAACTTTGATATTTTAACGCCCATGTCTTTTGAGGGATATAGAGCAGGGATTCAAATTCCATGTTCCATCCATTTTCCAACTAGACTTTCATTAACTTTTCTCCGCTCAGTCCGACTGACTCATTCCTGTGGAATCAGCTCAGGTACGCCCGAACACTCCAATTTGGGCATGGAATCTAATTTATCTAAATATACAAAAATGGTCTGCTCGTCACCCAACATTCCCGAATCAGGCTCTCTTGTGCATAATGTAATATGATAATATCCCGGATCTATGGGGACGATCTGTTCCTCTGGGATCTCCGGGTTCCAATCTGACAACCAAAACAGATCGATCACACATAATTTATCATCTTGAATATCAATGCCCAGACGAATCGATACCGGATATTCTGCTAACAATTCTTCTTTTGGGTAGCCTTCTCTGAATTTAAGTATAAAATCCCCACCGGTTCCCGTACAAAAGCCCACTACATCTCCCTTTTTAATGTGCTTAGCCACATCTTCCGGTTTTTGATATTCTTCTTCAAAGAAGTCATAACCCTTTGGAATATTCTTGTTTGTTTCCGGTGAGTAAAATACGATACCCATCCCATCTAGCACTAAGTCCATGTCTTTTTCTTTAAAAATCATAATTTAATCTTCTCCTTTTCAACTACCGATTTTCCCGCTTCAAAATCAAAATGATTTTTCATAGGCATCACCCCCATTCTTTTGGAATGGGGTCAACGCACCCTGTAACACAATGGTTCCACGACAAGATTCTACCACAATCACACCCATTTTCCAACTAGATTCTCATTAACTCTCTCCGCTCAGTCCGACCTCTTCCTTAACCTGCTTTTTAATACGTCTTTCCAAAATAATACATATAGACATCCTCCAACGTCACATTTACATGGCTCCTATCTGCTTCCGGAAAATCCTGACCGCCTACCAGGTGCAGAATAAAATCATCTTTCCCCTGCACAATACCGCTGACACAGTATTTCTCCTGGTATCCCAAAACCTCTTCCTCACTGCAGTGCACCACTCTGACCCTGCCTTCGATCTCTTCCAGCAGCCGAGCCGGCGTATCGCACCGCACAACCTTCCCCTTATTTAATAATATAATATGATCTGCAAGGCATTCGATATCGCTCACAATATGCGTGGCCACTAAAACAATCCGGTTCTTACTGCTTCTTGCTATACAGTTTCTCAGAGCAATCCTCTCCTTAGGATCCAGTCCCGCCGTAGGCTCATCCAGGATCAAAAACTCCGGCTGCCCTAATAAAGCCTGCGCCAGCAAAATCCGTCTTTTCATTCCCCCAGAATAATTCCCGATCTTCTGGCCTCTCTTTTCATATAAATTTACTTCCTGCAAAATAGCGTCAATCTCTTCTGCCGTTTCCTTCTTTTTTCGGTTCATTCCCTTCATCACCGCCATATATTCCAAAAATTCTTTTGCGGTAAACGCATCATAACAGCTCTGTTCCTGCGGCATATATCCTATCTTTTCCCTATACCGCCTTCCCATTTGCGCAATCTCTTCCCCTTCACACAAAATCGCACCGTCACTGCGCCTAATATTATCCGTCAGTATGCCGATCATTGTCGACTTTCCAGCTCCATTTGGCCCAAGCAGGCCGTAAATCCCATTCTCCAACGTAAGACACAGTCCATCCAGCGCCCTGACGTTCCCATATTCTTTCACCAGATTTTGAATTTCTATATTCATGTGTTTTTCCCTCCACATCAGGTCTCTTGCCAAAATGCATCTCAAAATTCCTCTATATTCATTTGCTTTTCCCTCCACATCAGGTTTCTTGCCAAAATACGTCTCAATGTTCCTCTATATTCATTTGCTTTTCCCTTCACATCAAGTCTCTTGCCCCAACACGTCTTAAAGTTCCTCTATATTCATTTACTTTTTCCTCCACATCAGGTCTCTTGCCCAAATACGTCTCAATGTTCCATCATTCCACTCCCTAAAATCCCAACAAGAAAACCGGCAGACAAAATAAAACAAAAGAAACCATCCCTGTCAAAATATAGCTCTCCATCTTATTTCTAATCAAATCCACCAGCCTTCCGGCAAGATAAAGATACAGTAAATGCAATATGCAAAAACCGACGATCGCCGCTCCAATCGGCATCGCCCGGAAATAACAATCCTGATACACAGCCATACTCCCAAGCGGCGCATCCCAATAACCGCAGCCATATGTCTGCATGACGCGATAGATCCAGGGCAGAATGGATATCGAACAAATAATTACAGCAAGCAATAAAATATGCAGACATTTCATCCTTTTTAAATATCGCTTCCCTGCTGCGCTGATGCACAGAACCTGATCCATTCCGCTCCACGCCTCAATCCCCCAGACTGAGACGGCGAACCCCACCATTAAAAGTACGGCGATCAAGCGGATTTTCAGCAGTTCCCACTTTCCCTCGCAGCCCCCAAACATCGTGAGATATCCCTTTTCATACAATAGATAGGACCAGCCATTGTCCCGCACATATTCTACATTCCTGATTGCCCTCATAAGCCCCTGATATTTTTCGGCCTTTTTCTGCAGAATATCCCGCTGCACATCTGTATATTGCGTACCTGCATCCAACTGTTTTTGTATTTTTTCCAGCTTCTCTTTCTCGCGGTTCAGCCAGGATAATTTGCTGTCGGAATATTTTCCCTCCACTCGAAGCATATAACTGTGATAGGCGACCTCATCCTTATCCTGAAAATTTTCAACAATCGGCGTATATAAAACAGAAAAGAAAAAAACACCTGCCGCAAACAGCCAGATCCCTTTTTCGCCAATCCAGACCTTCTTGCACTCCTTCCAGAAGAGAAAGATAGGATTCGGGAAAAATCCGCCCGCCGACCTGCCATAAGCAGATTGATAAGAGCCTCTCCTTTTCCTTATGCCGGACAGGAAGCGCACGCCGGACTCTATTTTCCATTCGAAGGCAAAAATCCCCAATATCATAAAGAAAATAAAACAGCAGATTTCCACAAAAGATACGACATAGGCATAATCCGCCGGATGCTGAAACAAGTTCACATTTTGATACCCGCCCAAAACAGCGCCGCTGTCCAAAAACGAAATAAGATTGATCTTTCTAAGGATGCTTAACCAGCTGTGTTCTGAGATTATCACGCTAAAAAGCCCTTCCAGTCCCATAAAAAGACCGCAGAAACCGTACAGAAAGATTACCTTCCGGATAAAAACCGCAAAGAAAAACAAAATCGAGTAAAGAGCGACGTATGCCGCCAGCCTGCTGACTGCCGAAAGTACAAGAAAGCCGCCAACTGTCAATCCATACCGGCAGGCGCCATAGGAATCAACAGACTGGATGACACAATCCCAGCCATCCACCCCATATGTACACAAAACCAGAGTCGTTTTCAAGGCATAAACGCCAAGTATCCCAGCCAAAAGAAGCATTACCCCGCACCAGTATTTCACTGCACCGGCATGTTTCCTTCCATAGCAGGTAGTGCGCAGCAAAAAGAGCGTCCCCTCTTCCTTTTCCACAGCGATCAATGACGCCACCAAAAGGATAAGAAACACCACTAAGATCCCATCGGCAAAGTCCAGCCTCGCCAAGAGCTGCACGCCCCGATATGGCGCAAAAGACACTGGAAGAGAGCCTAACCGTTCAAAATCCTGTACCTCCTTCTCCTGCTCTCTTCTGATATATTCATTTTTTTGAAACAGGGCGATCTCGCCTTTTTGGGCGTTTTTAACCAGATCCTCTGCGTATTCTGCATAGCCGGCGACATGGCGCATCTGCTTTAACATTTCCCCATATAAAGCATCCTCTGAATAGAAATTCTCCGTATACAGCTCCGCATCGGAAAAATCCTCCCTCTGTCTCTCCAGCCTTGCAATCTCCTCCTGCAAATGCTCTGTGTCAATCGAATCCGCCAGCTGCTTATATGCGTGGTAAGAATATTGATCCTGACCTGTTTTTCCATTTATTTCCCCAATTAGATAAAATGTATAGCCAAAGATCAGGATCAGTAAAAAAAACCACATCCCGCGCCTTCTCCATACCTTTTGCAGCTCCGTCCTAAAAATCAATCTCATGATTTTCCCCCCGCTACTTCATGTAAAGTGTATGACGAATTGAGAAATCGCCGTTTCGCCATTTCTCCGTATCCAGAATCGGAATACTGTTATTATCGCCAATTCCATAAGTTGCATGGTCATATACCGCGTAAAATATAATACTGGAATTTCCAGCCTTTTTTAGAGCGCCATCCTGATCGCACACATAGTATGTGGAGGTACCGTCTTTCTCTCCCTGCCCTATGATCCCTGTTTCCTCCGTCATCCGATTCGCAACCAAAAAAATATTTTTCCCCTGCCTGATTGTCTTTCTCTTACCCTCCTGCGGCAAATAAGCCTGCAATCCGTCCAATGTGGTAAAAAGCACCATCTCCCCAACCTTTGTCACCCCAGCGCACGTAGTAGAGATCTGGTCAGCGATCCGCTCTTCTTTTCCGCCGTCTATCGGTACTCGATAGAGCTCGATCACTTCCTTTTGCTGCTCCTCATTTTTGGAAGAAGCAGACTGCTTTAATATTTCCTCTTCTGACAAAGGACAGTAATTTCTGCAGAAATAAAGATATCCATCAATAATATTTAGCGAAAGGATCGTGTTGTTCCAGGCCTTTTCACAGTATATCTTTTTCCCCTGTTTCTTTTTCCTGTCATACACATAAATACCTGCTTCCCTGTTATTTACTTCCTCCCTCTTCCTGATATCCGTCCCATTGTAATACCCGATCGCCAGAAAGTCCCCCTGATACACAATCGCTGACGGAGACTGAATATCCGGAAAATCTGCAATCTTTTTCCTGTTCTCCCCATTGATATCACACTCGGTCAGATTCAGGGAACTAAGATCTTCACTGTCGCCAATGTAATATAGTTTCTTCCCATCATACACAATCCCCGCACGAAATAAGGAATCTTCGATAAACGCCGGACAATTTTCATCCTCATGCCGGCATCCTGCTTTTGTGCAGACAGACACTCCTTTTCCGCTCTCGGCGTCAAAATAACTGATTCCCTCGTCGCCATAATAAAAAATGCCTTTGTCAGAATAATTATACGTCCCCATCAGAGGAGAACAATACCAATCATCCAATGAAAACGAGTCCTCCCCGCTGCCTTTATACAGAAGCGCTCCGGCGGCAGCTGCCAACGCTATGACAAATACTGCCAGCCCCGCCACTTTAAGCTTTTTGCCGCTCATCCGGCCTGTTCTTGCCCCTTCCATTGCTTTTCCAATTCCTTTCTGATATTTTTATCCGCCTCTGCCGTCTCCCTGGCAGCCTTCTGGTATTCGCTGTCAAAATTCTTCTCTTTCCAGATATCGAAATAACTCTTCCATAGATCGGAATCGCTCAGCTCTTTTTCCGAAAAAGCAGATTCGTCAATTTGGAAACCGGCGGCTTTGGAAATTTTACAGTGCGAAGAACGGTAAATTTCTCTTTTTTGCTGTCTGATATCGCCGGAATAGACTGTCTCATCCTTATCCGGATAAGAACTCCGAAAAAGCCCTAATGCATCGATCGTCCAGGTATCCGCCTTTTGTTCTGACACAATCTTTCCATTCTTCAGCGTATAGTCTTTCCCCTCTTCGCCATATAATAATAAGTGGGCATATTCCTCTTCTGTGTGCAGCAATGTCAGAAGCTGCATAGCGTCTTTCGCTTTCTTTGATTTGGCACAAATGCCGTTCGTCCCGCCTGCTCTGGCAAAATTAGGAGTAAAATCGAGATCGACAACTGTCACGGCATCTCCTAACGCTTTTATTTTATCGGAACGCGTCGTCAAAAGAATGCCAAAATCTCTATCCTTGATCAGATCTTTTATTTCTTCATTGCTTCCTTCTCCGAGCAGGCTGCATTTTTTCGAGATACAGCCCGCCTGGTCAAAGTCATGCAGCATAGATAAGAATTTCTTTAGTCTTTCGCACGCAAACGGGGTGCAGATCTTACCGGAATCTGCCTCAAAAAATGCTCCGTACCTCTCGCAATACCCCAGCACACTTGCTACATCGGAATTTCCCCATGTAAAGAGCAGCGTATTTTCTCCCGCCTCTTTCTTTATATCTCCCGTCAAGAATGCTCCCAGCTCCGTGACGTCTCCCTGAAAGTCCTTGATTTTTTCCCTGTCAATATATTTATGGTTAAATACAACACAAAATCTGCCATCATCATAGATGCCGTTTGGAATCGTATAAATTTTTCCATCGACTGACACGCTTTTCCAAAGAGGCTCTTCATACTCTTTTAAGAGCGGTTTACACTTCTTCGATTTTAAATATTTGCCGATATCCATAAAAAGCCCGTCCCGGCAAGCCTTCGCTACTACATTGGAATATTCGCCGTCCTGACCGCCCACTGCAATATCTGTATCTCCATTTTTCAATACTTCCCTGATCTCATCATTATAATTTTCTTCATCCAGATATTGAAATTTCAACTGAAAATGATATCCATCCTGTTTCAATTTTTGATTAAATAGTTTCAGATACTTCTGTCTGATGCGCACATCATCGGAAACCGTCCAGATGATATCGCCTTTCTGCCGCTTTACTTTGCGGGACTCGACATCCGCTTCTATATCAATCTCTTCTTCCTTTTCCGTCTCCCCAATATAATGCCCTGGAACATCTCCCGCAGTGTCATTGGTTTCCTTTTCCCTTCCCCGAAAATAAAACGCTGCGCCTGTTAATAATACCACCACTGCCAGAAAACAGCCCAGAATCATCCAATTTCTTTTTTTCATACACACACCTCATCTCATATGTTCTTTTCTTTGCTAAGTTAAATGTATCTATTGGAAAAGCCGTTACGCTTTCAAATAAATATTAACACATTTTAATCCGCCATGCGGTTTTTTGCGCGAATGTTATGATTTTTTGCGCGAATGGTACGATTTTTTGCGCGAATGGTACGATTTTTTGTCAAAATGCAAAAAAGTATATACTGTTAGTTTATAAATAGAGGTCTGGCCTAATTTACACAATAAACAGTATTTGTGATATAATGAACAAAAAGCATGTGCAGAAATATTAAGAAAAAAAAGGAACGCATCCAGTGCGTCGATCTCAGGAGAATGCAGAAACGGCATTCGCCGCGATACAAAAAGCATATGCGGAAATATTAAGAGAAGAAACGAGGAAACCTATGATTTTACAATGCAGCCATATTTGCAAGGCATTTTCAACAGATACGATTTTAAATGATATCTCTTTTCATATTGAAAAACAGGAAAAAACGGCGATTGTCGGCATCAACGGCTCCGGCAAATCTACGCTTTTAAAGATCATCGTCGGGGAGCTGTCCGCCGACAGCGGCGAAATCATTCTCGCAAAAGGCGTTACCGTCGGTTATCTGGCGCAGAACCAGTCCTATGATTCCAGCAAAACCATTCTGGAAGAAATGCAGGACGCCAAGCCGGAAATCCCAAAATTAGAGCAGCAGATTGCCGAATTGACGGAAAAAATGCATCACGTCCCGCAGGAAGAGCTTGACAAATATATCGGACAATTTGACGAAGCAAACCGCCGCTATGAACAGTTGGACGGCTATGCATACCAGAGCGAGCTGACCGGCGTATTAAAAGGACTCGGATTTTCCGAGGAAGAGTTTAACAAACCGGTCGTCTCCCTGTCCGGCGGCGAGAAAACAAGGGTTGCACTGGCAAAGATGCTGTTACAGGCGCCGGATCTGATCATATTAGACGAGCCGACAAACCACCTCGACATGGACGCCGTCCACTGGCTGGAAAATTATTTATCCTCCTATCGGGGCGCTGTCCTGATCGTGGCGCATGACCGCTATTTTCTGGATAAAATCGCAGAAAAAGTGATTGAACTGCGCAGGCAGAACGCCACAGTATATACCGGAAATTATACTGCCTATTCTGCGAAGCGCAGACAGCTCTTAGATACGATGATGAAGCAGTATTTAAACCAGCAGGCACAAATAAAACATCAGGAGGCCGTCATTGACAAGCTGCGCCAATTTAACAGGGAAAAATCCATCAAACGTGCAGAAAGCAGGGAAAAACAATTAGAAAAAACGGAGCGCTTAGAAAAGCCCGTGGAAGAAAACACAGAAATGCGCCTCTTTTTTTCACCGGCATACCAGAGTGGAAAAGACGTTCTTTCCGCTCAGGGATTAAGCAAACGCTTTGGCGACAACCTTCTTTTTGAAAATCTTGATTTTTCACTCAAACGCGGCGAGCACGTCGCCATCATCGGAAGCAACGGAAGCGGAAAAACAACGCTCTTAAAGATCATAAACGAACTAGAGCCCGCAGACAGCGGAACATTTACGCTGGGCAGCAATGTAAAGATCGGCTATTATGACCAGGAACACCATGTGCTGCACATGGAAAAGACAGTATTTGACGAGATCAGGAACGCCTATCCCGACATGACAAACACGCAGATCCGCAATGTCCTCGCCGCCTTTCTTTTTACAGAGGACGATGTATTCAAGCAGATCAAAAACTTAAGCGGCGGAGAACGGGGACGCGTCTCCCTTGCAATGCTTATGCTTTCCGACGCCAATTTCCTGATTTTGGACGAGCCGACAAACCATTTAGACATCGACTCCAAGGCAATCCTGGAAGACGCCTTAAACCAGTTCGAGGGCACAGTGCTGTATGTCTCCCACGACCGCTATTTTATCAACACCACCGCCCACCGAATCCTGGATTTGGCCGGACATACCCTGACAAATTATCTCGGCAATTATGATTATTACCTGGAGAAAAAAGACGCGCTCTCACCACAAAAGACTCCTTTGCCAGACAGTACAAAGTCCGACGGAGAGGCGGCCGTCACAGATACCAAGCGTTCCTGGCAGCAGCAAAAAGAACAACAGGCGCGAAAAAGGAAACTGGAAAATGAGATCAAAAAAACAGAAGAAGAAATTGCCGCCCTGGAATCCGACAATGAATCTGTCGACCAGCAGCTTGCCAATCCGGTCAATGCCACCAACAGTGTTAAATTGCAGGAGCTTGCAGGCCGCAGAGAGGAAAACGACAGCCGGCTTCTGGAATTGATGGAACACTGGGAACAGCTGATGTCAGAAAAAGAATCAGAAAGCGGAAAATAGCACAAAACAGGGCGCTTCCTGAAAGAACAAATCGATTGCACAACAAAGCGATGACCAAATCAGGTAACGCGCTATGACATATCATAAAAACGATAAATATAACACAAAATCGGTGCAACCGATCCAGGCTGCACCGATTTTATCTGGTTTTCCTTCTCGTTCTATTCTTTCTTCATCCGAGTAATACTCTCCGTTACTTTTGCGTAAACCTCCTCCGGTTCCACACCGATATCAAACCTGCCGTCCTCATATAAAATCTTACCGTTTACCATCGTCATTTTTACATTCTGCTTACTGCCGCTGTAAACGATATTTTTTGCCATATTATTCACCGGCTGCATATTGGGCTGTTGCAAATCGATCATCACCAGATCGGCACATTTCCCCTCTGCCAGTACATCGCAGTCGACAAGCCCCATTGCCAATGCGCCGTTGGTACAAGCCATCCGGAGGACTTCCAGCGCATCCATAACAGCCGCATCGAGACAGACTGCCTTTTGCAGTCCTGTCACCAAAAACATCTCACGGAACATATCCAGGCAGTTATTGCTCGCCGCACCATCTGTTCCGATCGCCAGTCTAATGCCCTTCTGCAGCATTTTTGACAATGGCGCGATCCCGCTGGCAATCTTTAGATTGGAAGAAGGGTTTGTGATGACCCAGATTCCTTTTTCCCTGCAGATCTGCAGATCTTCCTCGCTCATATAGACGCAATGAAATCCGCCGCCGCCATATTCAAACATTCCCAGCGAATCTAAAAAAGCAGTCGGCGTCTTCCCATAACGCTCAAGGCAGCCCTCCACCTCGCTTTTCGTCTCGGAATTATGCGTATAGACAGGCGCTTTATATTTCTGTCCCAGCGCTGCAAGCTCCTCTAAAAGAGGACGGCTGGTCGTATACTCCGCATGAAACCCAATCTGATAGGAAATCAGCGGATGATACTGATTAAAATGCAGATATTCCTGTTCTACATCCTGTACTGTACCGCCAAAATCATTGATACTGCCACACAGCACAGTCCGGAAGCCCATATCTGCCGACGCCTTCGCACCGGCGTCTATTTTTTTGTACATATCAAAGTTTGCCGTGATGCCGCTGGTCAGATATTCCATATTGGCCAGCACGCTGCCCCAGTAGACGTCCTCTTCCGTCAGCTTATCTTCCATTGGGAACACCTGCTTAAAAAGCCAGTCCTGCAGCGGCATATCGTCGGCATAAGAGCGAAGCAGTGTCATGCCAGAATGCGTGTGGGCGTTTTTAAATCCTGGCAGCAACAGGTTGCCGCCGGCATCAATCTCTCTGTCCCATGTTTCCTCTCTGCCATCTCTCTCTTCACCTACATAAACGATCTTCCCATCCTCGACACAGAGTTCCCCCTGAAAAATTTCCTTTCCCGGCTCCATGGTCAGAATAGAAGCATGATAAATACGAATCCTCATAGTAAATAACCCTTTCGTTTCTAAAATTTACCCTGAACCATACTTTTATGAATGTTTTTTATACTCTCTGTCACAAGCTGTTTAAACAGCGGCGCCACACGATCCGCCGTAGCCTGAACCTCGGCGTGGGTCAATGGATTTGCCGTGATGCCGCAGCCCATATTAGAAATGCAGGAAATGCCGCAGATCATCATCCCCATGTGGTTTGCGGCTACTGCCTCGCACGCCGTACTCATTCCCACAGCGTCAGCTCCCAGGGTACGGCACATACGCACTTCTGCAGGCGATTCATAATTTGGCCCTGTCAGCTGGATATATACGCCCTCCTGCAGCGGAATGTCCAGCAGAGCCGCAGTCCGCCGGATCACTCTCTGAAGCTCCTTATCGTAGATATTGCTCATATCAGGAAAACGGACGCCAAACTCATCTAAATTCGGTCCAATCAGCGGCGATGGGACAAAATCGGCAATCTGATCCTTGATCAGCATAAAATCTCCCGCCTGGAACGTGACATTGACGCCGCCGGAAGCATTTGTCAGGAACAAAATCTTTGCCCCCATTAACTTCATCAGGCGGATGGGCAGAACCACGTCGCTGATATCATAGCCCTCGTAATAATGCACTCTTCCCTTCATGCACACAACCGGAACTTCGCCAACCCGGCCAAAAATATATTTCCCCTCATGCCCCGGCACCGTTGACACAGGAAATCCCTCGATCTCACTGTAATCCAGCTCCGCCTCCACTTCAATCCCCTCCGCATAATCGCCGAGCCCGGAGCCGAGTACCAATGCGATCTCCGGCACAAAATCAATCTTTTCCCTCACGCATTGATAGCACTTCATTAACTTTTCATAAACCTGTCCCATATCCATTACTCCCCTTTGCACCCTTCTTCCAGCCTGGTGCGGACGATTTTTCCGACACGCATCGCATCGGCATATGCATACAGACGATCAAGCTGTTTATGTTTCATCTCCATAAAATTTGCCACGATCGTAGACACTTCTTCTTCTCCGATATCAGCCCGAAAACGGATCGCGTCGCAGACGCTGCGCTCCAGTCCGTACACATTGATGATCCCCGCCGGCGTCTTTATTCTCTCTAAATCCTCATCATATGCCAGATCAGAATAGTAATGCCTTGTCACCGGAAACTGCATCTGCATCTTTGCCCGGTCCGTCTTTAGCGTCGCGATTGACAGCTTTTCCGGCTCCTTGTCGATCAGGCCATGGAAATAGCACGCGCTGTCTGCACAGATAACAGCCTTCGGGTTGACCATGCAGACTTCGATCATACGGTAATTCTCCGGTTTCCCATTTTCCTTGTCCACCATCCAGTAATTGCCATGGGCAACCCTCTCGATCACCCCTTTGTTGACCAGTTCCTTGATCTGGATCGTTGTGACCCCGGCCTCTTTCAATTGCGCCGCTGAGCGGTATCCCTCATGGTCTCTAAATAATTTTGTCACCTTTTCGTAGGTATTTAACAGCATAGTTTTTCCTCCTTCCACTGATATCCTGTGCTCCTGCCAGGAATCATTTTCCTATATGCAGCAAATATGATACAGACGCAAAAACACATATGTTATTTTATTTCTATTGCATTATAACATATGTGTTTTAAATTTAAAAGCCCATTTTTGATGTTTTTTCTTCAAAAATCGACCCCAAAATTAACCTGCAAGGTTTTTACCGGCTTTTCCGGTATAAAGCTGATAATATTTTCCCTGTCTGGCAATCAGCTCGTCATGGGTTCCCCGCTCAATAATACGTCCATCCTCCAACACCATAATACAGTCGCTGTTGCGCACAGTCGAAAGCCTGTGGGCGATCACAAAAGTCGTCCTCTCTTTCATCAGACTGTCCATCCCCTGCTGCACCAGCTTTTCTGTGCGGGTATCAATCGAGCTGGTCGCCTCGTCAAGGATCAGCGCCGGCGGGTCTGCGATCGCCGCCCTGGCAATGGCAAGAAGCTGCCTCTGCCCCTGGCTCAGGCTTGCCCCATCGCCCGTCAGCATCGTATCATAGCCCTCTGGAAGACGCTTGATAAATCCGTGGGCATTGGCAAGCTTCGCCGCCGCCACAACTTCATCGTGGGTCGCATCCAGCTTTCCGTAACGGATATTCTCTTCCACCGTCCCCGTAAAGAGATGCGTATCCTGCAAAACGATGCCGAGCGACTGCCGCAAATCTTTTTTTCTGATCTTATTGACATTAATATCATCATAGCGGATCTTCCCATCCTGAATATCATAAAAGCGGTTGATCAGGTTCGTGATCGTCGTCTTTCCTGCGCCGGTAGCCCCGACAAATGCAATCTTCTGCCCTGGTTCGGCAAACAGGCGGATATCGTGCAATATCATCTTATCGTCATGATACCCAAAATCTACGCCGTCAAAGACCACTTTTCCCTCTAACCTCTGATATGTTGTCGTATTGCTCTCCCTGTGATAATGCTTCCACGCCCATATGCCGGTGCGCGAATCACTCGGAACAACAGTCCCGTCCGGTTTCTCCTCTGCATTGACCAGCTCAACATATCCCTCGTCTACCTCCGGCTCTTCATCCAGCAGGGCAAAAATCCTGTCTGCGCCGGCCAGCGCCATGACAATCGCATTTAACTGCATACTGATCTGGTTGATCGGCATACTGAACGATTTATTAAATGTCAAAAAGCTTACCAGTTTTCCAATCGTAAATCCAAACACTCCGTTCAGCGCCAGGATTCCCCCTGCCATTGCGCATAGCACATAGCTGATATTCCCGATCTGGGCATTTACCGGCATAAGGATATTCGCATATTTATTGGCATTATTGGCGCTCTCAAAAAGCTTTTCATTCTTTTCATTAAATTCCCGGATGCTCGCTTCCTCATGGCAGAATACCTTGACTACTTTCTGTCCGCTGACCATCTCTTCAATATAACCGTTTAACCCTCCCAGATCTCTCTGCTGCGCCATAAAATAAGAACCAGAGAGTCCGGCGAGCTTTTTGGCTGCGAAAAGGGAGACTCCCACCATAATCAGCGTCAGGCAGGTCAGCGGGATACTCAATACCACCATGCTGATAAACACGCTGACGATTGTCACAAAACTGTTGATAAACTGCGGAATACTCTGGCTGATCATCTGCCGGAGCGTGTCGATATCGTTTGTGTACATCGACATGATATCCCCATGGGAATGGGTGTCAAAATACTTGATCGGAAGCGACTGCATTTTGATAAACATCTCATTCCGCAGATTGCGCAGCGTCCCCTGCGTCACATTGACCATCAGGCGGCTGTAAATATAACTGGAAAGCACGCCGATCAGATAAAATACCGCCACGCGCCCAAGCGCGCCGGCCAGCGGAGCAAAGTCCGGATGCGCAGACTTTGACAGAGGCAGGATATAATCATCGATCAATGACCGGATAAACATCGTCCCCTGCACATTGGCAAGCACGCCGATAAAAATGCAGATCACCACGATCACACAGTGCAGCGTATAATTCTTCAATACATATCTCATCAGGCGCCAAAATAACTTGCCCGGATTCTCAATCTTTGGCCTTGGTCCCATCGCCCTCCGGCGTCCTCCCGGCCCCCTCACAGGCCTTCCTTCTGCTGGCATGAAATCACTCCTTTCCTTCTTCGTCAAAATCGCCGTTGCCATACATCTGGGATTCGTAAATCTCCCTGTAAATCTTATTCGTCTCTAACAGCTCCTTTTCCGTTCCAAACCCGTCAATCTGCCCGTTTTCCATAACAATGATCCTATCACAGTCCGAAATACTGGACACGCGCTGGGCAATCACAAACTTTGTAGTACCGGGGATCTCCTCAGCAAACGCTTTCCGGATCTTTCTGTCTGTCGCCGTGTCCACTGCGCTGGTCGAATCATCCAGGATCAGTATCTTCGGCTTTTTCAAAAGAGCCCTCGCAATGCAGAGCCTCTGCTTCTGTCCCCCGGATACATTAGTCCCTCCCTGCTCAATATAAGTGTGATACCCCTCCGGCATATTTCTGATAAACTCATCTGCACAGGCCAGCTGGCACGCTTTGACGCATTCTTCTTCTGTGGCGTCTGCATTCCCCCAGCGGAGATTTTCCAGGATCGTGCCGCTAAACAGGACGTTTTTTTGCAGCACAACTGACACCTCGCTTCGCAGGACATCCAAATCGTATTCTTTGACATTGTACCCGCCAACGCAGATTTCGCCTTCTGTCACATCATACAGGCGGCTGATCAGATTGACAAGGCTTGACTTGGCGCTCCCGGTACCTCCGATCACTCCGATCGTCTCACCGGATGCGATCTCCAGATTGATCTCTTTCAACACCATATCACGTGCATTCTTCTTATACGAAAAACTGACGTGCCGAAAGGAAACGGAACCATCCGGTACGGTCATGACCGGGTGCTCCGGATTGACAATATCTGCTTTTTCATTCAGGACTTCCGCAATACGCTCTCCGCTTGCGACACTTATCGTAATCATGACAAATGCCATAGAAAGCATCATCAGGCTCATCAAGATATTCATGCAATATGCCAGGAGCGAACTTAAATCGCCAGTCCGCATAGAGCCGCCCACGATCATGTTCGCGCCCAGCCAGCTTATCAATATGATACAGGAATACACCGTAAACATCATGATTGGATTATTCAACACCGTCAAACTCTCCGCCTTGACAAACATTCTATAGATATTTTCGCTTGCCCTGGAAAATTTTTCTTTTTCATATTCCTCTCTGGCATACGCCTTTACCACGCGGATCGCCGATACATTTTCCTGCACGCTCTCATTTAATTTATCATATTTTTTAAATACCTGGTTAAAATATTTCATAGTCTTTCTGACCAGAAAAAACAGGATCGTCCCCAGAAGGATCACGGCGACAAGATAAACGCTTGCCACCCTGGCGTTGACATAAAACGCCATTGCCATCGCACAGATCAGGCTTGCCGGCGCACGCATACACATCCGCAGGATCATCTGGTATGCATTTTGGATATTTGTCACGTCTGTCGTCATCCTGGTCACCAGCCCGGAAGTGCTGAACTTATCAATATTGGAAAAGCTGAATGTCTGAATATTTTCATACATCGCCTTTCTTAAATTTTTGGCAAAACCTGCCGAAGCGCTGGCTCCATACTTTCCGCCCATCACTCCGGTAAACAAGCCGCATCCCGCCATGACCACCATGGCAAAACCCGCCAGATAAATATGCTGCATATTTCCCTCTTCCACTCCGTCATTGATAATAGACGCCATCAACAGAGGAATGATCGTTTCGCAAATTACTTCCAGGATCATAAAAACAGGAGTCAAAATAGAATCCCGCTTATATTCCTTGATTTGTGCCCCCAGGGTCTTTAACATACTTTCTCTTCCTTTCTACATAAAATCATTCAGGCAATCTGATTCGCCCTATGCATGTTGTATCGCCTGCGCAAAAAAAGCACCGGACGCCCATGCCATGTCCCGCCCCACAAACGCTCCATCCTGCGCCTTTCACAGCTGTTCATATGTAATTTTCAAACGGCTTAAATACTGTTTTACCGCCTCATCCCACTCCTGTAAGCCTATTCTTTCTATTGTAAATGTCATTTGTGAACATCCTGTGACCACTGACAGCTTCCCATTTTCAAACCGGATGTTCAGGATGCAGCCTAACTGTCCGCTTTGAACCATGGCAAGCAGTGTTTTCTCCTGTAAGAGCTGTGCGGCAGAGCAATCTGATAATTTCAGGGAGACCATAAGGGAACTGGGAGTTTTCTTTCCCCTGATATATTGGTAAATGTACGGCTTTGCCTCCTTCCAGTACAATAATTCCGGAATCGCCTGCTCTTGTTCCTCCGTATCATACCAGGATATGCTGCGTTTTCCCGAAAGGTTCATCCTGGCGCAGGTCACCACTCTGGCCTCTTCCAGGAAAAAACTGTCAAACGCCTCTTCGATTAAAAGTTTCGCCATAAAATCTTTAATATCAAAAATATTTAATAAAATCATAAAATCCTTCTTTCTGTATATACTATCCATTACGGCCGGGCGTCTATAGCGAGAAGGCATCCTCATCCATCCGCTGTAGAAAGCACGCCCTGTCTTCAAAATACAAAGGCAGTGCAAACTACATTGCCGCCAGCTGGCAATCTGGTCAACCGTGCCATTCGGCACAGAGAAGGAGGTCACCATGAAAAAGGATGCGAAAACATTCAAGGAAGTAGCAGAACGCTGCACCCGCTTCGCTTTGAGCGATGAGTGCCACTGTGACGCCAAAAATTCTACTTCCACGCAGGAATCCGTTTCTTGCAAAAACTGTAAGCATTACACCCCAGACAAAGTCTGCACGTTAGACTTGTATGAAGAAATTTTAGAAAACCATCATCTGTAAAAAGGGCAAACGTGTATCTCACCCTTTTTCCCACTGCTGTACAGGTAATTTTCCATGCAGAGTCCAGGGAAACTACGGCAAAGCGCGGTATGGAACCAGTGTGAAAAAGACTTTTAAAACAGAAAAAACAAAATTTCTCTTTGTACAGGCAAAGTTACAAAGGAAAGGGCTGCACAAAGCGCAGCCTACATAACCCCATACCTCTATTCCTCAACAAAAACTACAACAGAACGCGGCGGAACAACCGTCTTTCTCTGATACTGCGTCTGCCCCTCCGCTTTCCTGCGCTTCCTGCCAGTTTTCTTCTTGCGCGGAGCCAGCAGGCTCTCATCAAAGCGGTTGTCATAGCTGTCAATGATAACTTTCCATTTTCCATGGTTCGGCAGATTAGGCAGATCGAACGCCCTCGCCTCCCAGAACATATTATAGATCACATAGACAGAACGGTTATCCTCCCCCTCTGCATATGCGCCATAATATAACATTGCAAGCATCCGGCTGTAATTGGAAAAATCAGCCCTCCACGCCTGTATCCCATGGATTGACAGATCCGGCATACCGCAGGAGAGATAGTCTACCATGCGAAGCGGTTTGTTCTGGTGGAGTACGGAAAAGCTTTTCCTGAAACGAATCAGCTTCTGCACAAACTCAAAAATCTCTTTTGACATCTTCGTCTCATTCCACTGCAGCCACGTTGTCTGGTTGTCCTGACAGTACGCGTTATTATTTCCATACTGCGTATTTCCAAATTCGTCCCCCGCCAGGATCATCGGTGCAGACTGACTGGTCAAAAGCATGATAAACGCATTCCGGATCTGTACCATCCTGCGATCAAGCACCATCTTTTTCCGGGTCTTTCCCTCTACCCCGCAATTCCAGCTATAGTTGTATTCCGTCCCATCCCGGTTTGACTCTCCGTTCTCTTCATTGTGCTTGATATCATAAGATACCAGATCCAAAAGAGTAAAGCCGTTGACATGCGTTATAAAATTTACGATGGAATGATCCCACGCATTTTTTGCAAAGGATTCCGCCGCGCGCTCCACCATTCCCTCGTCGCTCTTTAAAAAACGTCTTGCATTGACTAAAAAACTCTCGTTATATTCCGCCAGGGTATCTTTCTGTTCCCTGATCCCGGCATCATGGAGCATCCTCATATCCCAGTAGCTTCCCAGAATCTTTACGCCGGACAAAATCGGATCGGAAGCCAGCGACAGCGAAGGCATAACCTCCTGATTGACACGGAACCCATCAATATGGTACTTAAGAACCCAGTCGCGCAGGCAATCCATCATCAAGATCAGATTCGTCCCCGGCAAAAAATAAATATCCATCAGCACCTCAATGCCATTTGCATGAAACGCCCTGACCATCTCTTTAAATTCTGTAGAAGGGCAGGCGCCTTTGCTCGCATAGGACGCCTTTGGCGCAAAATAAAACGGCATGTCCGCGCCATATCCCCAATAATTAAGGCGAACCTTCTGTTCCTGCTCTGCAGAATCTCCTGTATCTTTTCTCCCCGCCTCGAACACACCCGGAATCTCCCCCGAAACCACTTCGTCAAATTCATATGCCGGAAGCAGCATAACCCCATTAATGCCCAGCTCCTTCATGTAAGGGATTTTTTCAACGAGCCCCCGATAAGTCCCTTTATACCGGACTTTTGAAGAGCTGTGCCTGGTGTATCCCCTGACGTGAAGCTGATATAAGATCAAATCAGAATACGGAATCCGTGGCGGCGCGTCGTCTCCCCAGGAAAAATTCTGAATGCAGATACCGCAGCGCAGTTCAGAAAGCGGCTGCGGCCTCTTCCCCCATTGATCCCGCCCAGTGACATAGCCGGCATATGGATCAGGCATATTGGCGCCGTCTACTTCATATAAATATTCATAGTCATCGGAAAGAATATCTTCAATCTTTCTGGAATCTCGGCATTCACTGGATTTATATATGGCAACAAAATATACGCTGCCTTTTTTATATTTATCAGTCAATGCAATGCGAAATTCCGGTTCTGCCTGTCCTTTCCGATATAATTTCAGAAAGCAGTCCTTGCTGTCCGGAAGATACACTGCAAACTGTACGCCGTCCGATACCTTTGTCACCCCAAAAGACATGGTGTCTCCTACTCTGTATTCCAATAACTGTTTTCCCTGTCTCATGCTCTTCCTTATTCCTCCAATATGATATCCTAGTGTCTCTGCCAGAAACCGCAGCCTCTCTCCCCTGCGGCTGCAGCCGGTTGCCGCGGCATAGCCGCGCCATGCCTGGCACACGTCATGTCTTGATTATTGAAAATAAGAATTTCCTCTATTTTACTACATCCTTGCTAAAAGGTCAAAATATTTCTTGCAAAATCCGCATATTTCTGTAAAATAGATTACATGTGCGGTATCGTTGCTTCCCGCGAGCGGCGAGCCAGCTGGACGCGCTTGCACAGACATTCGGTGACTGCTGCAGGGAGCGCTGTGTACCGGCAACATCTGTTCAGCGCCCACCGAAGCGGAGCGCTATGTACCGGTGGCATCTGTTCAGCGCCCACCAAAGCGGAGCGCGGACCAAATCCCCGCCCCTTGAGGCGGACAAACCAAGGACAGACAAGATCACGCCCCGCAGCCTGCTGTGGGGGATTTGACCTGATAAATTATGCCTGGAGGAATAAGTATGATTCAAACGAGTAACCTTACCCTGCGCCTGGGAAAAAAGGCGCTGTTCGAAGATGTAAATATTAAATTTACCGAAGGAAACTGTTATGGGCTTATCGGTGCAAACGGCGCTGGAAAGTCTACTTTTTTAAAAATCCTGACCGGAGAGATCGAGCCGTCCAAAGGCGAAGTGATCACTACGCCCGGACAGAGACTGTCTTTCCTGAAACAGGATCATTTCCAATATGACGAATATATGGTACTTGACACTGTCATCATGGGAAATGAACGTCTCTATGAGATTATGAAAGAAAAAGACGCCATCTATGCAAAAGAAGATTTTACGGAAGAAGACGGGATCAAAGCAAGCGAGCTGGAGGCGGAGTTTGCAGGGATGGACGGCTGGGAGGCGGAGTCCAACGCCGCTATGCTCTTAAATGGCCTGGGGATTGCCTCAGAATCCCATTACAGCAAAATGAGCGAACTGCAGGCGAGCGACAAGGTCAAAGTCCTGCTCGCACAGGCTCTGTTTGGCAATCCTGACATCCTTCTATTAGACGAGCCGACAAACCACCTGGATCTGGACGCTATCCGCTGGCTTGAAGATTTTTTGATTGATTTTGACAATACTGTGATCGTGGTATCGCACGACCGGTATTTCCTGAATAAAGTCTGTACGCATATCGCTGATATTGATTATGCCAAGATCCAGCTCTATGCGGGCAACTATGATTTCTGGTACGAGTCCAGCCAGCTGATGATCCGGCAAATGAAAGAAGCAAATAAAAAGAAGGAAGAAAAGATCAAAGAACTGCAGGAATTTATCCAGCGGTTTAGTGCAAACGCCTCAAAATCAAAACAGGCGACTTCAAGGAAGCGCGCGCTGGAAAAAATCGAGCTGGATGACATAAAGCCTTCCAGCCGGAAGTATCCATATATTGATTTCCGGCCAGAGCGCGAGATCGGCAATGAAGTGCTGACAGTCGAACATCTGTCAAAAACAATCGACGGCGTTAAAGTGTTAGACGACATCTCTTTTATCATCGGAAGAGAAGATAAAGTCGCATTTGTCGGAAGCAATACTATCGCAACCACTACGCTGTTCCAGATACTCGCCGGTGAAATAGAACCAGACGAGGGAAGTTATAAATGGGGCGTCACAACCAGCCAGTCCTATTTTCCGAAGGACAATACAGAGCTGTTTTCCGGCAATGAGACAATCGTGGACTGGCTTATGCCATTCTCACCGGAAAAAGACCCGACCTATGTCCGCGGATTTCTCGGCAGGATGCTCTTTCCCGGGGAAGACGGCGTCAAAAAGGTCAATGTCCTGTCCGGCGGCGAGCGCGTCCGCGTAATGCTTTCTAAAATGATGATCTTAGCGTCCAATGTGCTGATCATTGATGAGCCGACGGCACATCTGGACATGGAATCCATCACTGCATTAAACAACGGACTGATTAAATTTCCGGGAGTTGTCCTTTTTACATCCCAGGATCATCAGTTTATCCAGACAATCGCCAACCGCATTATGGAAATCACGCCAGGCGGACTGATCGATAAAATATCCACCTATGACGAATATCTGGATAGCGATGAAATGGCAAGAAAACGTCAGATATTATCGGTTCAGAAAGAAGACGACGCCTGAAACGGCGCCGCCCTGCGAACCATTGTCCCAAAAAAGGGACTGTCTTTTTCCTGAGAGTACAAAAACCCTCTGGAAACGGCAGTCCCCTTTTTTTGTCTCGAAACTTCTTTTTCTCCCAGCGCATTGCCAGCTTCTTTTGAAAAAGAATATCCTTTGTTCCGTCTTTTAACTTCTCTTTCTCCCCAGCACATTGCCAGCTTCTTTCGAAAAAGAATATCCTTTGTTCCGTCTTTAAGCTTCTTTTTCCTCTTTGCTCCCCTTCTCTTTGTCTTCTCCCTTGCGGTAAAGCAGGCGCTCCACACAATACCGCGGACGATGCTTTACTTCCAGATACGTTTTGCCGATATATTCCCCAATCACTCCCAATGCCAGAAGCTGCAGGCCTCCTATGCCCCATACGGAAATCGCGATCGTAGCCCATCCTGCAACCGTATGTCCGCGGAGCCAGACGACAAAGAAATAGATCAGGAGCAAAATACTGGCAGAAAACAACAAAACACCTAACCCGGTGATAATCCGAATCGGCTTAATGCTAAAAGATGTGATTCCCTCAACAGCAAATGCAAGCATTTTCTTTAACGGGTATTTTGACTCGCCGGCAAATCGCTCATGGCGCTGATAATAGACAACATCTGTCTCAAAGCCGATCGTTGGCACAATCCCCCGGAGAAATAAATTGACTTCCCCATATTCCGACAGCGCCTCCAATGCCCGCCTGCTCATCAGCCGGTAATCTGCATGGTCTTCCAATGTGTCGGCGCCCATCATTTTCATCAGTTTATAAAAAGCATGTGCCGTTCCCCTTTTGAACCAGGTGTCCGTATCTCTTGCCGAGCGGACTCCATACACAATATCTTTCCCCTCATTAAATTTATCGATAAACTGCTCGATTGCCCCTACATCATCCTGTAAGTCCGCATCCAGGGATATCACCGCATCCGCATATTCCCTGGCAGCCATCAGCCCGGCATATAACGCATTCTGATGTCCTCTATTGTGCGCCAGGTTAATCCCGGCATAAAGCTCGTCCTTTTCGTGCAGCTCTTCAATCATACTCCACGTAGCGTCCTTAGAACCGTCGTTGACAAAGGCAATACGGCTGTCGCTGTCTATTTTGCCACGTTTCACCAAATCCTGCATAATCTTTTTTAACTGCTTTGCTGTCTCCGGCAAAACTTCCTGCTCATTATAGCAGGGAATCACTAACCATATTGTACCCATTCTATCCTTCCTCTCTGTTTTTTAGTATCTTTCCTGCGGTACGCCGACCGAACCCGCCCATCTCCAGGAAATCGCAGCATTCCCGCGCAAAGCCCAGTCCTTCTGCACAAACGTCAGAATATATGCATCTGCTGTCTTTTATGCCAAAATTTAAAACAGCCAGAGCCTGCCCATACAGAGTACATTATGTGGCGGGATCGTCCACAAGAATGTGGATTGTCAGTACCTGGTCTTTCACATCGCAGTCGTATACTGCCTGATAACGGTCAATAAATGACTGGACGCTCCGCAGCCCATAGCCATGACCGTCCTCTCCCGCTGTCAGCTTTAAATATTTGCTGTCGTTTAGCTCCAGCTTCCCCTGAAAAGAATTGGTAATCTCCAACAGGAACCTCCCTTTGTCCTTTGTCAGGCTGATGCTGACAAACCGTTTCTCTGGCTCTTTTGTTTTTATTGCAGCCTGGACTGCATTTTCCAGAAGATTGGATATGACCGTTGCCAATCCCAGTTCAAAACTGTTGTTGCTAAATTGATTGGGAATTTCAATGCGGCAGTGGAATGCAACGCCAAATTCATCTGCTTTTTTCTTTAAATGGGTTATCATACCATTGATATAGACATTTTCACAGTAACTCTTCATCTGCTGGCGCTGCAAGTCTTCCTGCACATATTGTATCATCTCTTTCAGTTTTTCCAGGTCGTTCTTTTCAATACACGCCGTTGCCATATTGACATAGTGCCTCATGTCATGGCGCAGCACGGCAAACTCTTTTTCCTGATCGGAAAGGATTTCCGCCTCGTGGCGTACGCTTGCGATATAATTTTCAAAAACCGCCTGCTCATGGCGCAATTCAAATTCCCGCCTCCGTCTCGAAATAATCTGTATCACAAGGATAAAGACGTAGACCATCAATAAGATCACGATGATCGCCGGATAATAATTCTGCGGCACGTTGCGGACGCTGACCGGCCAGATAAGCAGCGAATAGATCAGGCTGTAAAATAAAACGGGCAAAATGCAAAGCGCTCCCCAGCCATCCCGATTCCACTGCTGTTCTTTCCGGTATTCTTCAGAAGTTCCAAGGATCAGGATCACCGCCAAAAAAACATTCAGCAAAAACTGGGCGGCAACCGAAAAAAGAATACTCTTCGTCTTCCAAAGCACCATCAAACTGATAATATTTGCCGGCTGCACATAAACATACGAGGATAATCCTGTAAACAGCCCCCTGAAATCGCGAAATTCATTAATGATCAGGCTAAAAAACAAAATGACAGAGATCTCCACCAGCAAAATACCGACAGAATATACGGCACGTCTATGTAATATAACTTCTATCCAGTCAATCAGACCAGTGAGCAGATAGCAGCCTCCAATCAGAGCAATCGTTTTCAGCCTGTGATACCGGCGTACAGAAAGCCAGTAAATATAAAGCATTACAAAAAGTTCTGATATTCGATACTGTATATATACAAACCAAAACATGTGACACACCTCTAACTTTACACAGCAGACACACCTGCACAAAAAGCAATACGCTGCGCCCACCGAATCCCCATTCTAAGCGAATTTTATTCGCTTCGCATTTTCATTCGCCTTGCATTTTCATTCGCCTTGCATTTTCATTCGCTTTGCATTTTCATTCGCTTTGCATTTTCATTCGCTTCACATTTTCATTTGCCTTGCATTTTTATTCGCTTCACATTTTCATTTGCTTTGCATTTTATGCGATAAGGCGACCTGCGGATACCGTTTCTCATCTTGTCACAAAAGAGAAGCGCAGCTTCCCTTCGCTGCTTGTGACGCTCCGGCACAAATTTTCCTGTAATATAACTTAACCAGGCGAATGATTCCCATCCAGTGAAATATCCGCCAGATAATTCAAATATTTCTTCTTCGTCTCATTTTTCCGGTTTCTACTGATAGGAATATCTGTTCCATCATCTAATATAATAATATTAGCACGAAATTCCCGGATGTAATACATATTGACTAAATAAGACTTATGTGGCTGAAAAAACTGTTGCAATTTCGTCAGAGGCATAACCGTTTCCTCAAATCTTCCACGGTTACAAAGCCCTGTTACGCTCAGACCGCTTTTCAGGTGATACACGGCGCAGCGTTCCACATTCTCCACATAGATAATATCCTGCGCCCGGACATTCTGCATCCCTTCCTTTGCCTTGATCACAATGCCCTGCCTCCAAAGCCACTCTCTTTTTTTCCAGGCGACATACAGCACTTCTTCTAATTTCTCTTTCTGAATTGGTTTCAGCAGATAATCGGAAGCCTGAACGCCAAACGCTTCATAGCCATATTCCTTAAAGGAAGTCGTGTATACAATCTGTGAATTTTTATCAAATTCCCTGATCTTTCTCCCAAATTCAATCCCTGTCATCTCAGGCATGACAATATCAAGCAGATATAAATCAAAAATATCATCCATCCTGCCCGATGCCTTATTTTTTTCGATATAATCCAGCAAATCAACAGCAGAAGAAAAAATCTGGATCGTCCCTCCGGCCTCATCGTTCCTATCCAGAAAAGACTGTACCATAGAAACTGTTTCCTCGAGTTCCTCTTCCTCATTATCACAGACAGCAATCCTAAACATCCCCATCTTCCCCCTCACTCAAAAATCGCAGAAACATACATTCCTGCGATTGAAAATGACTGGGCTACAAGGATTCGAACCTTGAAATGCTGGAGTCAGAGTCCAGTGCCTTACCATTTGGCGATAGCCCAAAATATATAATTTTCAGCATTTCGCTGATAACTGGGCTACAAGGATTCGAACCTTGAAATGCTGGAGTCAGAGTCCAGTGCCTTACCATTTGGCGATAGCCCAATTTCTGCCCACTATAACCGCAAGCAAAGACTATTATATATGATAACAAATAAATTTGCAAGTACTTTTTGGACATTATTTTTTAGGTATTTGGACATTATTTTTTATATATGTATTTTATGTCATTATTTTTATACATTATTTTTCTATATAACCCCTGTCCTTTAGATATTCAACGATCCGGAGGATTAAATCAACCCTCTTAAACGGCGTGATCAGATAAAACCCATCCACATACTCCGCAATTCTGCTGATAATATCCGCCGATATCCGGAAGGCGAGCGCCTCTCCTTCCTCTCTGTCCTTCCCCTCGTAGCGGCGGATGATTTCTTCCGCCACCTCAATCCCTGCCATCTCATGATTCATAAACAGCGCGTTCCTATGGCTGACGACCGGCATCACTCCGCCCAGGATTTTCACCGGAAGTTCTTCCCGCGCTCGCTGCAGGTTTTTTAATCCCCTCTCTGAAAGTACCGGCTGTGTAAACAAAACAGAGACGCCGTTTTCTATTTTCTTTCTGGCATGGGCAAGCTGCGGCTCAAACTGCAGGGCATTAATATTTAATGCGCCAGACACCATAAATGGATTCTCGCCAAATACTTCCTCATTTAATGACCGGATATGCCTTGCCAGAACGGCCGAATTGTAACTAAAAACCGTTTTTATCTCGTCTCGGGCTGCCGTAGGCACCGGATCGCCAGTCACAGTCAGGACATTATTCACCCCTTCTACATTCAGCCCCAAAAGAAGCGCCTTTGTCGCATTCCGGTTCCTGTCACGGCATGTCATGTGCGGAATTGCCGTAAGTCCCAATTCCCTTGTTACCTTACAGGCAAGAATACTGCTGTCAATCCGCGCCTTGGCAATCGGACAATCCGCGATGTCAATCGCATCCACACCCGCATGTTGGTATCTCGCCGCCCCTTCCATAAAAAAAGCAATATCCGGGTCTAGCGGTGGATCCAGTTCCACGACAACTGCCTTCCGCCCGGCAAACAGTTTTTCGGCAAATCGGTTTTTGGGATTATCCCATCCCTCTCTCGCATAGGCGACATCGCTTCCCTGCCCCGCAGAGGAAAAAAAGCCAGACTTTTCTGCCATCCTGTCTCCCGGCTGTTCCACGGAAATAGTGCCAGACTTTTGTCCCGTCCTGCCTTTCTGCTGTTCCACGGAAATAGTGCCGGACTTTTGTCCCGTCCCGTCTTTCTGCTGTTCCATAGAAAAAGTGCCAGGCTGTTCCGCTGTCCTGTTTATCTGGGATACTGTTTCCGCAATATCGTCAGGAGAAGTCCCGCAGCAGCCGCCGACCATCTGCGCTCCGCACTGTGCCAGCTTTGCCAATACCGATCCAAAATACCCGCTGTTTTTCCCATAATACATACGGCTGCCAAGCAGTGCCGGATAACCGGCATTTGGCATAACCGTTAAATACTTTCTTATCCTGGCGCTGTCAAGTCCCGAAACCAGCTCCAAAAGATGCTTTGGCCCGGAAATACAGTTAAAACCGACTGCATCAATCTCTGCCACATCCTGAAGGTCCCAGAAAAGATGCTTCGCCAGGAAACCACTCCTTGTATACCCTTCTGGAGAAGCTGCAAACGACACAGCAAAAAAAGCTTCCGGCGCTTTACTCTTAATATAGCCTGCTATCTCCCCCAAAGCTTCCTTTGTCTCCATTGTCTCAAACAGGAAATTCTCTGCGCCGCAATCCAGGAACACATCAACTATCTTTTTGTACTCCTGAAAAAGAGCCCCCTCTTCTTCCAAAAGAACCGGACCAACATCCGCAAAAACAAACCGTTCCCCCTCCGCCTGCTCTGCGGCACGCGCTGCAATCTGCCACGCTGCGCGGATTATCTTCTCATAATTTTCTTCTCCCTGGAGCGGGGCATTTGCCAAAAAAGTATTTGTCTTGATCGCCACAGCGCCCGCCGCCAGGTATTTTTCATGGATTTCCTGAATCCATTGCGGATGCGACAGATTAGAAAGCTCACAGTCTTTCCCCTGACCCGGATGACAATCCGCTAAATAGGTGCCCATTGCCCCGTCAAAAACTAAAATATGCTCTTCCAGATATGTTCTTATGCTCATGTAACCTCTCTCCTGAACTGTCTTGCCAAATAACGGTAACGCAACAGCCTGTCCTGTCAATATGCTACTGTATTCGGATGATTTCTGCGCTGTCCAAAACCGCCTTTTACAGTAAAGTTACTGATTCCCTGTTATTTTTATCAAATGTTGCAGCAGGAAAAACAGGCAAAACGCTGCAAGATGCACCAACACTACACTGGCGCCTGCCGGCATTGCCGACTGATAGGAAATAACCATTCCAATACAAAAACAGACAACGGCCAGACAACCGGAACATAAGACAACGCCTCGAAAACTCCGAAACAGCCGTATGGAAGTCAGGGAAGGAAAAATCACCAGGCTCGAAATAAGCAGCGCGCCCATCATCTGCATTCCCAAAACAATCGTAACTGCTGTTAAAATAGCAATCATACTGTTAAAAAATCCAGTCTTTACCCCAGTTGCCTTCGCAAAATTCTCATCAAAAGTCACAGTAAAAATCTGATGATAAAAAAAGACAAACAAAAACAATACAACAACTGATAAGAAAACGCTTAAAATAACATCCTCCCGCGTCATAACTAAAATACTTCCAAACATATAACTGCTGACATCCATCGTCATGCCAGTGGTAAGCGACGTCACACTGACGCCAATTGCAAGCGCTGACGCCGAGACAACAGCAATCGCCGCATCTGATTTCATAAAACCTTTTTCTGTCATGCGCAAAAGCAAAAATGCAGCGCACACCACGATTGGAATCGAGACAAACAGCGGCGCTGCGTTGCAGGCAAGCGCAATGCACAGCGCCGCATAAGAAACATGAGACAAGCCATCACCTATCATGGAATACTGCTTTAATACAAGGCTGACTCCCAAAAGCGCCGCACATAAAGAAACCAGGATTCCCACAATGAATGCCCTGGCAATAAAGGGATACGCAAACATCTCAACGATACTGTCCATCTTAATCCTCCATTCCAAGCGAATCGATTTGCTTTGCGTATGTATTCGCTCTGTAAATTTATTCGCTTCGCGTATGTATTCGCTTTGTAAATTTATTCGCTTTGCGCTTTTTATGCGATGGGATGCCATCAAAACACGCATGGCTTTCTCATCAGAACCGGCTCTGCCTGCTTTTTATAATGCCATTCTTGCTATTTTCTGTCCGAAAAAATATCAGAATATTCCGAGTCCATATATTTTTCTACTGAACCATAAAAATAATCGCCGTCATTTAAATGTAAAATATAATCTGCCTGGGAAACGGCGCTGCGGATATCATGTGTTACCATCACAACCGCCATCCCTTCTTCATGGAGCATCTCTAAATTTTCATACAAGCTCTCTGCCGCCATCGGGTCAAGTCCCGTCGCCGGCTCATCCAAGACCAGGATCGCCCCCGCCGCACACAACGCCCGCGCCAGCAGGACACGCTGTTGCTGTCCACCGGACAGATTAGCATAACAGGCATTCGCAAACTGCTCCATCCCAAGCTTTTTTAACTGTTTCCACGCAATTTTTTTCTCATCTGCCCGGAAAAACGGGCTCTTTCTTTTCCTGTTCAAAAAACCGGACAGCACAACCTCCATGACACTTGCCGGAAACTGCCTCTGTATCTGTGTCTGCTGTGGCAGATAACCAATCGCCCCCTGACGGATGGCATCATCTAAGACAACTTCCCCTTTTACCGGTTTGATCAACCCTAATATTGTTTTTAGCAACGTACTTTTGCCCGAGCCATTTTCACCGACGACACAGACATAATCCCCCGCAGCAACCTGAAAATAAAAATGCTCTATAATTGCCTGATTGTCATATCCTAAACTGGCATCCTCACAAAAAATCAGGTATTTTTTTTCTTTTTCACGTCCACTCATACTAATCCCCATTTCTACTGAGCAAGTCCTGTCCGCTCTTGCGACTTGTCGCAAAGATAGCGATACACCATTGCAGGCGCAATGGTAAGAAAGCTGCGCGATTTTTCAATCTCCCCTTCGCTTTCTTTTAATATCTGCCCACTATGGATACAATTTATATTGTCCCAAGATAACTATTTGCCATTGCTTTCTATATAATATGCCTTTGCGCCATGACATGGAAGTTCCGCAATAATGGATTTTTCCGCGGTAATCTTCTCCCCGCTCCAAAGTTCTGTCCCGAAAACCGGCTCATAAATTTCCACATCCTCCAGAGGGATTTCTATCTTTCCAGACTCCTGTCCAGTATGAAAAACTGCCAGATAGGAACCGCCCTCTGCACTGACGGCTGTCCATAAAATATATTCTGCACCATCTTGTTCTCTGCGCCACACCTGATGGGAATGTCTCGCATTCCGGTGCATCTTCAAAATTTCTTCGTTAGTTACCAGAGACAATGTAAATTCGTCAAACCCGGTCAATTCGCCGCCAATCATAAGTGGAGAACGGAAAATACTCCACAGCGTCATCATAGTAATCTGCTCTGCCCTGGTAAACTTTGTCCGGTTTGCCTTATCATAATCCTGCAGGATTGGACCAATCGGCAGCATATCCGCGTCCGGCCAGTGGCCTGCGCCGGTATGGGTACACCATTTTTCTGCACGCTCAAACATATGATACAATGCTTCCCAATTATCCCAGAAATCATCTGTTATACGCCACATATCAGCCGTTCTTTTATATAACTCCGCCTTCTCTAACAGAGCCGGTCCCGGCGACAAACTCAATATCATATCCCGCCCGCAGTTTCTCAGACAGCTGCTAAGAAGGAGCAACTCCCCCTCCTCGTGCGGCAACTCCCTTGCAATATCATCACATTTGACCAGATCAACTCCCCAGGAAGCATATAGTTCAAAAAGACTCTGATAATACTCCTTTGCCCCGTCTTTTCCTTCATCTACGCCATACATATCTGTATTCCAGGAACAGATGCTTGACATCTTTGCAATCTCTCTTGCCGTCTTCTCAGTGCCCAAAATAGCAGCATTTCTGTGTACTGCCTGCCTTGGTATCCCACGCATGATATGGATGCCAAATTTTAACCCCAGCGAATGCACATACTCCGCCAACGGCGCAAAACCTTTTCCTCCTGCTGAAGACGGAAATCTGTTTTCTGCTGGAATCAGCCTGGAATACTCATCCATACAAAGTTCGGTAAAATTATGGTATTCATGATTTTGAGCTGTCGGCTCCGCCCACTGGATATCTACGACAATATATTCCCATCCGTATTGTTTTAAATGCTCTGCCATATACGCCGCATTCTTCCGCACAGTCTCTTCATCAACAGCGGCGCCATAGCAGTCCCAGCTGTTCCATCCCATCGGAGCATTTCTCCTGTCCATCACCTTGATCTCCTTTCAACCTTGAATATTTGTAGGCGTTTGCGAAACGCCACAAGCCGCATGAATACGGCATTTTTTTGTTGCTAAAGTCAAAAATCTCCTCAC
>CANQCD010000011.1 GCA_947589455.1 uncultured Lachnospiraceae bacterium
CGCTGGTGTGCATTTACAGGAGAGTATGCCGCGTCAAAGACGGCGGGACTTACTGTGCCGAAGGATGCGTATAATACGACAAATCATTTGATGTTTGCCGCACATATTTATAAGGCGACGACAAATGTGCAGTTTACGCTTGCGCAGATCATGGAGATGGATGCCGGCATGAATAATATGCAGAAGAATGGGTTTGGCGATATTCCGATGTATATTGGCGAGTGGGGCAACAGAAATTATGAACTGGAAGGTTCTGCAAGCGGTTACAACGATATTGAGCGTGCGGTTTACAGCGAGATTGTCCATATGGCGGCACAGGCGCGGGGCATCTGCCCGATCGTCTGGGATACCCAGTGCGCAGAAGGTGAGACGGGAGTATATGCATTCTGGGATCGCAGTACGCAGAAGCCGTGGTATCAATCAATCATTGATGCAATGATGCGGGGGACTTTCAACAAACCGTCTGAGAAAAATATGGCGGCGGATTACACAGATATCTGGGAGGCGTACGGCCATTCTTCCGCCTCGTCCACAGAGCTTGCAACAGAGCCGGAAGTGCAGGAAATAACAGATATTACAGTAGATGATTCTGTTACATTGAAAAATGGCGAGGTGAAAGAGCTGGGGGCGAAAGCAGAGCCGGAGGGAAGCAATGATGTTGTCTTGTGGAGTACAGACGATGACAGCGTTGTGACAGTATATCATGGCAAACTCCGCGCCAAAGGAACCGGTATGACAACGGTACACGCATATTCCCAGAGCGGTTCTGTCACAAAAGATATCAAGGTATATGTTAAAGATAACAGTGATTCTGCCACGACAGAGATTAAGATAGCAAAAGAGCTTTATTCTTTAAAGCAGGATGCAACAACGTCTATCAAGGCTTCTGTGCTTCCGGAGGGCAGCAAGGATACTCTGACATATCAGTCTACCGATCCGGATGTGGCAACGGTAAACTCTGTCGGAAAGATTACTGCAGTCGGCGTTGGAAAAGCATATATCATCGTCACGGCGTCCAATGGCATTACCGCAAGGGTTCCAGTGGAAGTAAAAATGGGAGCGTTGTATACGGATCAGGTAAATATTGCGCTTCACATTCTGTATAATGATACAGATAAAAATTATTACGGCACAGAGCTCAGCCAGCCGGTAGCGGTGAAAGAAGATGGGACATATACGGTTTCATTTGATTTGGCGTCAGAATTATCAGATGCGGCGAAGAAGGCCGGCATTACAGAAATCAACAGACTGACTTCTGTTTACCTGAAAGATTATGATATTACGATGAAGAACCAGACAGATTCTATCTTGAATGCGGTGAAGCTTAGGTATGATAAGGTGACAGTAAATGATAAAGACCTTACGATAACCAGTTCTGACTGGGCAAATCCATTACAGGAGGGAACAAATGTCTTTGATTCCGGCGCGCCAATCAATGGATGGGTTGGAAATATCGTGGAGGAAGTTGATATTAATTCCTCTACCCACAGCGTGACATTTAAAGACATTGCAAATCCAACGAAGATTTCTGTTACGTTTACAGTAGAAGGCCTGGAATTTAAAAAATTCAGCGAGGGGAACACAAACGAAGCAACCGGAATGGAGGCGGGGTCTGACAGTGAGATTTCCCTGGGCGCAGCGGGAGATACCGCTTCTGTCAAGGTAAAATTAACTCCTGCAGATACAGATTCCCGCGTATCATTTATTTCAAGTGATACATCAATTTCTTCCGTTGATACGAAAGCGAAGGCGGTTGACGAGGAAGGAAATGCGGAGGCTGTGGTCACTGCAGTCGCAAATGGCACGGCGGAGATCACGGCGATTACAGAAAATGGCCTGTCTCAGGTATTTCAAGTGATTGTCGGAGATGGAGTCAAGGGCAGCCTGGCAACTGCCGTACCGCAGGATCCGTCTTCAACGCCGGGGACGGAAAATCCACCTGCCGCATCAGGGACGCCGGGGACGGAAAATCCACCTGCCGCATCAGGGACGCCGGGGACAGAAAATCCGCCTGCCGCATCGGAAGTACCAGGCGGCGCCGGACTTGCCGCACAGAAAATAACCGTGGCAGGCAGCATAAAGAAAGTGTTTGGTGCAAAGGCCTTTGCCCTGAACGCATCTGTCAATGGTGATGGGGCGCTTTCTTATAGCAGCTCGAATAAAAAGGTGGCGACAGTTAGCAGCAGCGGGAAAGTGACGATAAAAGGAGCTGGCATTACGACGATCACTGTTACCGCGGCGGCAACCACTTCCTACAGTGAGGCAGAGGCGGTCTGCAAATTGACGGTTACGCCAAAGAAGACAGCGCTGACGCGTGTTAAAAATCTGGCAGGGAAGAAGATAAAAGTGACATGGAAAAAGCGGGGAGAAGCTGCCGGTTATGAGATTTCTTATTCTACAGATAAGAAGTTAAAGAAGGGCGTAAAAAAGAAGCTGGTCAAGAAGGCAAAAACGACTTCTGTAACGCTTAAAAAGATGAAGAAGGGCAAAAAATATTATGTGAAGGTACGCGCTTATCAAAAGACGTCATCCAATATGATTTATGGGCCTTATTCTTCTGTGAAAAAAGTAAAAGTGAAAAAATAATGCAGACAGGGCGGAAGTTTATTGAGGCAGGGAACAGACGATTGCAAGGATTTTTTTGACATATTTCTGGCTATTTTATATAATAGCTGGTAAGCAGCAGTTTTTTGCATGGTCGTTCTTACACTGGACTTTTTATGGGGATAGTGTTACACTGTGTATATTAATCCTGTGTTTATTTTAGGTAGTTGTGAAACGGGATCGATTACCGCCCTGTGCCTGCGCGCCGCATGGCATAGGACTGTAGCAACAAGGCAGGCGGCGCAGAAATGGGGATTATTATGAATGAGAAAAGAGATCGGTTGACAGGATTGTTTGACAAGGACAGCTGTGTCCGGCTGGTACGGGAGTATCTCAGCGAGGAGCAGGGCGGCGGGGTCGCGATTGTGCTGGATATCGACAATTTTAAAAAGATAAACTCGTTATTTGGAGTAGAACGCGGGGATCAGGTGCTCAAAGAGACTGCAGAGATTCTAAAGGAATTTTTTCAGGAAAATGATATTATCAGCAGGATCCAAGGCGATCAGTTTGTGATATTTGCAAAAGACTGCAGGCATAATACCGGTTTGGATATCCGTCTGCATGAACTTTGTACGACATTGGAGCGGGAGCTTACAGAAGATGAAAACACATGTCTGGTCACAGCCAGTATGGGTGTGGCGATAACGGAGGATGTGGGTACGGATTTTGACCGGATCTATCAGGCGGCATGTGAGGCGCTGGATCAGGCAAAAAAAGAAGGCAAGGGCTCTGTTCAGTTTTATTCAAAACGCTAGTGCATCATAAGCGATATCTTTTGATTTTAGCGGGTAACAGGGTAACAGGTGAAAAGAGGATTTAGATGGAACGTTATTTGGTAAAAAAGACAGACAGACCATTGAAGATCCAGATAGAAGCGCCCGGTTCAAAGAGTATTACAAACCGGGCTCTTTTATTGGCTGCAATGGGCGGTGGGGAATCCGTGCTGAGGGGCGTTTTGTTCAGTGATGATTCTAATTGCTTTTTACAGGCGCTGCAGGACTTAGGTTTTGCGATCTGGACAGACCGTGAGAAAAAGTGCGTCCATATTTTAGGGCAGGACGGGCGGATCCCTAAAAAGAAAGCGGATATCTATGTGGGAAGCGCCGGGACGGCGGCGCGTTTTCTGACTGCTTTTCTGGCTGTGAGCGATGGAAGTTATCGTCTGGATGCCTCGGAGCAGATGCGCAAAAGGCCGATGCGGGAGCTTTTGGAAGCTTTGGAGGCGCTTGGCGCAGAGATTACTTATGAAGAGGAAGCCTATCACTTTCCAATGGCGATCAGGGGGATTGGGTCCTGCGCTGCCGCTCATGTGGCGCCGGATGAAGAGAACCGTTCCGGGGAAGGCGCAGAGCATCCGGAGTCGGATGGAGAGAACCGTTCTGGGAAAGGCGCAGAGCATCCGGAGTCGGATGGAGAGAACCGTTCCGGAGAAAGCGCAGAGCATCTGGGATCAGAGGGATTGGATTGTCTGGAGACGGTCAGCGTGGAGTTAGATATCGACAGGAGCAGCCAGTTTTTAAGCGCTCTTTTGATGACGGCGCCGCTTTTGGGAAAAAAGCTGACAGTCCGGCTGACAGGGAAGAGGAATGCGAGATCTTATGTGGAAATGACAGAGCAGATGATGAAGCAGTTTGGTCATCCGGGCGTAAACAGGCTGGATGAAAACTGCTATGAAGTGGAACCTTTCCCTTATCAGGCGAGGGATTACCGGATTGAGCCGGATGTGTCTGCGGCATGTTATTTTTACGCAATGGCTGCAGTTACGGGCGGTACGGCAGTGGTATACCATGTCCAAAAGGATTCTATGCAGGGGGATATGCGTTTTTTGGAGATATTGCATCAGATGGGCTGCAATATCTCGTGGCAGAAGATAGAGGGGATAGAGGAAGAGCAGCTTGTCCTTAGCGGTCCGGCGCATGGACGGCTGAAAGGGTTAGAGGCGTCTTTTAGTGATTTTTCTGATCAGGCGCTGACAATGGCGGCAATCGCTCCCTATGCGGACAGTCCGGTTGCTATCCGTGGAATTGCCCATATCCGCGGGCAGGAATCTGACCGGATCGCTGTGATGGCGGAAGAGCTGTCGCGTCTTGGCGTGCGCTGTGAAGAATCGGAAGACGGCATTGTCATCTATCCGGGGAAAATACATGGCGCAGAGATAGAGACGCATGAGGATCACCGGGCAGCGATGGCTTTTGCTGTGACGGGGCTTCGGACGGACGGTGTAGTCATTAAAGATCCGAACTGCTGCAGAAAGACCTTTCCAGAATATTTTCAGGTTTTGGAAAAAATCTGTGGAAATGCCGGGTGATGTCTCGTCATGCAGATAGAATCCACAATGTAAAAGTGGTTCCTAATGTAAATACGATTTGCGATGCGGACATGGTGTGCGTGGGCTGTTTGTCTCTGGGTGAAAACGAATAGCAATGATGTCTCGCCAGCGTTTCGTTGAGTCGCAAAAAAATAAGATTTGCTCTGAAATGGAGGATTAATATGAAAAAGATAATGGAGCGTTTACAGGAGAAATTAAGCGCTGCCTTTGAAAAGGCGGGTTATGATAAAAAATACGCGAAAGTGGCGGTATCCAACCGGCCGGATCTGTGCCAGTACCAGTGTAACGGTGCGCTTGCCGCAGCAAAGGAATACCGCAAGGCGCCAATCCAGATAGCGCAGGATGTTGTCGGGCTGTTGGAAGACAGCGGCATATTTGCTGAAATAACGGCAGTCAGCCCTGGCTTTATCAATATGACAGTCAGCGATCCTTTTCTGGCAGACTTTATCAATGAAATGGCGGGAACAGAGCGGTTTGGGTGTCAGAAGGCGGAGAGAGAAGAGACGGTCATGATTGATTTTGGCGGCGCTAATGTGGCAAAACCGCTTCATGTCGGACATCTTCGCTCTGCGATCATCGGGGAGAGCATCAAGCGCACGGCAAGATATCTGGGATATCATGTGATCGGGGACGCCCATCTCGGAGACTGGGGGCTTCAGATGGGGCTGATCATTACGGAATTAAAAAAGAGACAGCCGGAGTTGGTTTATTTTGACGAGGCATTTCAGGGAGAATATCCAGAAGAGCCGCCATTTACCATGGCGGATCTGGAGGAAATTTACCCGTGTGCCAACGGCCGCTCCAAGGAGGATGAAGAATATAAGGCGGAGGCGCAGGAAGCGACGGCGCAGCTGCAGGCCGGCCGGCGGGGATATCTTGCCTTGTGGAAGCATATTTTAAACGTTTCTGTGGCCGACCTGAAAAAGATTTATGATAAGTTAAATGTGACATTTGATCTGTGGAAAAAGGAGTCGGACGTCCAGCCGTATATACCGGATATGGTACAGGCGATGAAGGATGGGGGATACGCCCATATTGATCAGGGGGCGTTGGTAGTCGATGTCAAGGAAGAGACGGATACGAAAGAAATCCCACCGTGCATGATCCTGAAATCAAACGGCGCGACGCTCTATAATACGACAGATCTTGCAACAATCGTGGAACGGCGCAAGCTGTTTGATCCAGATCGGATCGTTTATGTCGTGGATAAGCGCCAGTCGCTCTATTTTGAGCAGGTATTCCGCTGTGCAAAAAAGACAAAGATTATCGGGGAAGACGTAGATTTGGTTTTTCTCGGCTTTGGCACGATGAACGGCAAAGATGGGAAGCCGTTTAAGACGCGCGACGGCGGGGTGCTCCGTCTGGAAAAACTTCTCAGCGAGGTGGCAGGCTGCGTAGAGGAAAAGATGGCAGGCCGCGAGATGGAAGAAACAATCAGGAAAGACGCTGCGGCAAAGATTGGGCTGGCTGCGATCAAATACGGCGATCTGAGTAATCAGGCGTCAAAAGATTATGTGTTTGACATGGAGCGCTTCACTTCGTTTGAGGGCAATACCGGTCCATATATCCTGTATACGATCGTGCGCATCAAATCGCTGATGAATAAGGTGGCAGAGCAGGGGATTACCGTGCCGGAGGATACGAAAATCCTTCCGGCGGGCGATAAGACGCAGACAGAAGTCATGTTAGCGCTGTCAAAATGGAGCGAGACGGTAGAGACGGCTTTTGAGGAGTATGCGCCGCATAAAATCTGTCAGTTTGTCTATGAACTCTCAGATGCATTTAATCGATTTTATCATGAGAACAGGATCCTTGCGAATCCGGACGACGCAGTGCGCGCATCGCACATCAGCCTGTGCAGGCTTGCAGGGAAAATACTGGAGACTGGCATAGGGCTGCTGGGGCTGGAGGCGCCGGAAAAAATGTGACGGCTGCTGCCGGCATATGAAGCCAGTTTTTTGGAGCTGCCAGGGGCTGGAGGCGCCGGAAAAAATGTGACGGCTGCTGCCGGCATATGAAGCCAGTTTTTTGGAGCTGCCAGGGCTGGAGGCGCCGGAGAATGTGACGGCTGCGGACGTAAGACGGAAAAATATAGATTACAGTTTGGAAATGGGGGATTTTATGTACCGTTTAACAGCAAAGCTTGTTATTTATCGGAATTTAGGAAAAGACAGCATTTTGTTTAAACTGGCGGATATCTGTCAGCAGTTTGATTCCGGCAGTTATGTAAAAGAGGATCTGATAACGGATATTTATGAGGAGATCCACCGCCTGTTAGAGATTGCAACGCGCTATGGTTTTGACAAAAACTTGTGGCATAATTATCTTGCTTTTATCCTCGCGATGAATGAAAATCCGTTTACGATCGTTTCGGAAAAGGTGGGAGCCAACGAGGGGACAGTCAATGAGTTTGCAAAAGGAGATTTTGCAATTTTCAGGCAGCTGTTTTCTTATGATTTTTCAACGCTGGAAAGGGAGCTGGGGATTAACTGCTTCTCTGTTATCACAAACTATAATGCGATAGTGAAAAGTGAGCAGATTTTTAATAAAAGCGTCAGTGAAAAGGTGCAGGAATTGAGCCTTCAGATTGAGCGGGCAGCGGATGAGGCGGAGATGTATCAGATCGTGACAGATTTTTACAAGATGTACGGTGTTGGGAAATTCGGCTTAAATAAGGCGTTTCGTGTATCTCATAGCAAAGAGTTTGGCGTGTTAAGCCCTATTACGGCGACCGGCGACATGACATTGGACGATCTGGTAGGCTATGAACTGCAGAAGCAGAAACTGATTGAAAATACGGAGGCGTTTGTCGAGGGAAGAAAGGCAAATAATGTGCTTCTTTTTGGGGATGCGGGGACTGGCAAATCGACCAGTATCAAGGCGATCTTAAACCAGTATTACAGCAGAGGGCTTCGCATGATCGAAGTGTATAAGCATGAGTTTAAGGAACTTTCCAGGATCATTGCGGAGATCAAAAACAGAAATTATCGTTTTATTATCTATATGGACGATCTGTCTTTTGAAGAATTTGAGATAGAATATAAGTATTTGAAGGCTGTGATCGAGGGCGGACTGGAAACTAAGCCGGAAAATGTCCTGATCTATGCAACGTCAAACAGACGCCATCTGATCCGTGAGACGTGGAGTGACCGCTCCGATATGTCAAAGGATGAACTGCACCGATCGGATACGATGCAGGAAAAACTTTCGCTTGCCGGGCGCTTTGGCGTGACGATTGGATTTTACCGTCCATCCCGGCAGGAATATTTTGATATTGTGGCGGCAATCGCAAAGAAGTTTCCGGAGATTACCCTGACGGAAGAGGAATTAAAAGCTGAGGCAAATAAATGGGAGCTGAGCCATGGAGCGATTTCCGGCAGGATGGCAGAGCAGTTTGTACATTATCTGGCGGGGACAGCAGGAAAAAAGGAACAATAAGGTATCGCAATCTTTGCAACAAGTTGCAAGTGCGGATGTGATTCGCTATGGAATGAGGGATTTGTATGAAGAGAGTGGCAGGACGGGCGGCGTTTTTTTTGCTGCCCCTTTTATTTTTGTTTGCAGCAGGCGGCAAAAATGCGTGCGCAGCAGATTATGCGGGGATGAAGAGGGCAGTGATCGCGGCGTATCAGGATTGCAAAACAACTGTCAATGTAGAAAAGTATCAGATTTATAATAATCCGGCGGGAAGCAAAAAGATCTCTGCTGTGATGGCGGATGTGATCAATGGGACGCCGGGATTGTTTTATGTCGGGCAGCAGTTTTCAAAAGAGCTGGTTGCCGACACGAAGCAGATCGTAAAGCTGCACCTTTCTTATAGCAAAAAATATCTGTCGGGCGGCAAGGTGGACGTCTCCAGGATCACTGCAGTCAGACAGAAGCTGGACGCAGCGGTGAAAAAGGCGCTAAAAGGGATTGACAGCGAGATGGAGGAAACCAGCAAGGCGCTTTTGCTGCATGATTATCTTGTCAGGACAGTTGCGTATTCTGATAAAAGTTCAGATCCTGACCGCCTTTCGGAGGCGGGAGCTTTGCTGAACCGGAAGGCAAACTGCCAGGGATATTCCGTGGCATACCGGCTGCTGTTGGAAAAGGCGGGGATAAAGGCAAAATGTATTTCTTCAAGTAGGATGGCGCATATGTGGAATCTGGTGCAGATTGCGTCAAAGTGGTATCATGTGGACGTGACATGGGACGATTCTGTGAGCAAAAGAAACAAGCGGGATATCTTTGGCGTGGCGCTCCATAAAAATTTTTTGCTGAGCAATACAGGGATTGAGAAAGAAGGGCATTATGGATTTTCTTCCCCCTCTGCGAAAAAAAAGACTTACGATAAGGCGTTTTGGAGAGGGGTCGAAACCGCTTTCTGGAAACAGGGGAACAGACTGCTTTATGGGACGGCTTCCGGCATTTATGCGAGGAATCTGGCGCTGCAAAGCGCTGTCCGAATACAAAAAGGTAAGGTAGAATGCTTGGTGCATTTTAAACAGGATAAATATTTTTTTATTTCCGGACAGTCGATTTATCTTTTTGACGTGTCGTCCGGCAGTCTGAGCAAAAAATATACGGCAAAGAGCGGGCAGTATCTGATGCAGCTAAAGTGCAGTGGGAAAAAGCTTTCATTCCGGTATGATCAGAGAGGAAAGCTCTATACGGTGCAAAAAAATCTGGCAGAGGATGGAACGTTCCTGACATAAACGGAGAGCAAAATTATTTTTTTCGCCTCCCACCTCTTTTTGAACGATTGAAACATCAAACAGTGAGATATCCGATGTCTCGCTGTTTGATAGATTTATTTTCATATGCCAAATTCCTCCTCATTTTTTTAATGAAATAAATGTCGTTTCATTCCTATTTCGGAGTATTTTTTATGCTTAGAAATTGATGGAAAATAGTTTTAGTATGCCACAACAATACCGCCGTCAGCTGCATAGAGAGAGCTGACGCCGCCAGTTTCTGCGATGATGACGTTCTGAAAGGCAACTTGTGAAAGGATGGCTTTTTTTACTTCCTTGGCGCGTTCCGGGTTATTACAGTGGGAAATGTATAATGTCCGCTTTGCGGGATCGATGGCGTCTCCGGCAACTGCCTCTGCCATTTTCAGGATTGCTTTTTTCATGCCGCGTCCCTGGCCATATTTTTCAATCTGGCCGTTTCCGTCCGAACTCATCACCAGCTTTAAATTCAGTACATTGACGAGGGTTGCTGTCAGATTGGAGAGACGGCCGTTTTTGCGCAGATGCTCTAAGGTTTCCAGGACAAACTTAGTTCCCATTGAATCCAAGAATGCTTCGGTCTCTGATACAATATTGGCAAAGTCCATACCCTGCTCGGCACGTTTCTGGATTTCCAGGGCAATCAGGCTCTGTCCGGCAGAGGCTGATTTTGAGTCAAAGGCATGAAGTTTTTTGTCGGGATGTGTTTCGTGGTACATTTGTATGGCAAGCCGCGCACTGTTAAAGGAGCCGCTTAAATGAGAGGACAGCGTAACGATATAAATTTCATCTGCCTGTTCAAAATAATCTGAAAATTTTTCCGGTCCTGGACAGGATGATTTGGGACAGTCGGGGTAAGCGGCAACACGCGATAAAAAATCTTTTTGGTCAAAGGTCTCATCATCTATAATATCGTGATCTCCGATGTGAAGGGTAAGCGGAATACGGACAAAATGGGAATCTGCCTCCATTTCCGGTGTAAAATCAGTGCAACTGTCGCATAAAATCAGATATGACATAGTGTGCCTCCATACATAGTTTTTAATACTATGTATCATAACATTGAATTCGATTACTGTCAATGAATCTCTGCGGCGATGGTTCAAGGTATTTAACTATTCTAGCTATATGAAGAAAACAGGGAGGGAAACAGTTGTTTCTGGCAGTGGACAGAATGGCCGGCGAGTTGGTTTCCGTGGTGAGCCGGTGGGCTGATCAGTTGCTTCCGGTGATGGACAGGCTGGCCGGCGAGTTGGTTTCTGTGGCAGTCAGAATGGCTGGCATCCGGCCTCTTCTGCCGCAGTCTGCCAGCCATATTTTATAAATGATCGACTTCTTTTTATTCCATCTGGTTCTCTTTGATCTAAATAGTCGACTTCTTTTTATTCTGTCTGGTTTTCTCTGATCTAAATGGTCGACTTCTTTTTATTCTGTCTGGTTTTCTCTGATCTAAATAATCGACTTCTTTTTATTCCATCTGGTTCTCTTTGATCTAAATAGTCGACTTCTTTTTATTAAGCCCGGTTCTCTCTAATATATATTGACAGATCAGGGAATTGCTATTTTTTTCTGGTTCTTGTTTTTGAAGGGTGCCAGAAAATTCCTTTATTCCACCTGTGTTTTGGCGGCCATATTTTCCGGTCGGCTTATTTTTCTTGCCGTTCCAACGTCCGACGTCTTTCTTCCTTTTGCTCTGCTGTCTTGGCGTCAATGCCGAAAATGCCTGGACAAACGGTGCAAATTTTAGCTTTTTGGCACGCAGATCGTAGGGGGGATTTTTTTGGGAGGCTTCTTTGTCAAATATTGTATCCAGTCCATTTGTATGCAGAAAATCCAAATAATGTTTAAAACGTTCCGGATGACCTTTTTGCAGAGCTGAAAAATCCGACCTGTCATACAGATCAAAAATATTGCTCTGTTCTGTCAGCTCTTTCATAGGAAGATGAGGGATATGGTGATAATCCACCAGCTCTGAAATTCTCTGGTCTGAAACGATGACAAAACATGGCGTCCCTGCCAGGATTGCTGCGATATTCCCATGGATCCTGCTGCCAAAAGAGAAATCTCGTCCCTGAAGGAAGCGAATCCATGAAATTGTGTTTGTAAAGGCCAGACCACTGCCGGAAGCATAGATTGGCGCATTAAAATCTGCCGGGAAATGTTCTGGGACTTTTTTATTCCAGAATGTTTTTGGAAGAGGAGTTCCTGTAAACATCATCCGGATTTCTTCAATAACCTGTGCGATATAAACATGATTTGGCAGTGCCTGACAGCTCTTCCACATAAAATTGTGAAATTTTTCGGGAAGGCTGATCTTGGAGTTTATGCTGACCAGGCTTTTCGGCGTCAATTCTTTTATCTCCATTTCCGGCAATTTTTCCCCATACATATACATAGAAGGGCATCCGATAACGGTATAGTCTTTTTCTGCCTGGAAGCCGAGGCTTGCCAGATAATCTGCAGTAAACTCGCCGCGCACGCCTGCGACTGCAGATTTATTTAGCACCGCCTTCATAAAGTTTTTTACAGATTCGTCCAGTTTTGGATCGTTCGCTTTTTTATCCGGAGGCGCCTGCGCGCCAATTCCAACGACAACACAAGGTATTTTCAAATGATTGATCAATTCTGCCGTATTATCCAATTCATCAATAAATGACCGGCGAAAAGCATTGGCAAAAGGCAGGATCAGGCAGCTGTATGTCGCGTTGATCTTGCTGATGTCCTCAGGGGTATAATGCTTTTTGGTATGAATTGTATCAATTTGTGTATCTTCTAACAATAAGGCGCGGTTGACGCTGGACTGGAAAAGCATGTTTCCCATATTGTTGCCAATGAGATTACAACAGATTACTTCTGCCGGGCTATAATTGCCTAGTGGAGCCATTTTTGCCCTGAGTAATATCTTTTTCATGATTTCCATTCTCCTGTTTTACGTAAAGTTTTTTGCGGTCGTCTCTTTCAGTATTTCCAGCGCGGCAGATATTATCCATATGGCATTTTTCGTTATTTTGGAAAGAACTATTTGTCAGCTTCGGCGGCTGCTTTCCTGTCAGCTTCGGCGGCTGCTTTCTTGTCAGCTCCGGCTGGCTGCTTTCCATTTCTTGACAAACGATAACCATGTTGCTAAAATAAAGAACAGTGCGAAAATCATTTGCATAGAAATAAGATTCGAGTAGAAAAATCCGCCGTCTGGCGAAGATGAGGTGAATATGGAAGAGCAACGTGTTTTATCAATTTTGGTGGACAATACGTCCGGTGTTTTGAGCAGGATTTCTGGTTTGTTCAGCCGAAGGGGCTATAGTATTGACAGCCTGACTGTGGGGGCAACGCAGAATCCGGCATTTTCACGCATGACGGTGGCAGTGCATGGCGACGAGCAGGTTTTGGAGCAGATTGAAAAGCAGCTGGCAAAGTTAGAGGATGTCCGTTCCGTCAAGGTATTAAAGCATGGGCACAGAGTGTGCCGCGAGCTGATCCTTGTGACGGTAGCAGCCTCGCCGGTCGAGAGGCCGGCTGTTGTAGCGATCGCTGATATTTTCCGTGCAAAGATAGTGGACGTCGGCGTGGATACTATGATGATAGAGCTGACGGGGAACCAAAACAAACTCAATGCGTTTGTGAAGCTCTTAAATGGCTATGAGATAAAAGAAATGGTGCGCACCGGTGTGACCGGGCTAAGCCGCGGCGCAGAGGATATGTTTGATGAATTGGATTAGCAAATGGCTTTTTCAATTAACCAATAAATTTTATTATTTTCAGGAGGGAACATAAAATGGCAGATGCAAAGATTTTTTATCAGGACGATTGTGATTTATCAATTTTGGATGGCAAGACGATTGCCATTATCGGTTATGGCAGCCAGGGACATGCACATGCGTTGAACCTGAAGGATTCTGGATGCCATGTGATCATTGGACTTTACGAGGGGTCCAAGTCATGGGCAAAGGCTGAGAAACAGGGATTTGAAGTGTATACAGCCGCAGAAGCAGCAAAAAAAGCCGATATCATCATGATACTGATCAATGATGAGAAGCAGGCGGATATGTATAAGAAAGATATTGCCCCGAATCTGGAAGCAGGCAATATGTTGATGTTTGCACACGGTTTTGCGATCCATTTCAATCAGATCATACCTCCGGCAGATGTTGATGTTACGATGATCGCACCGAAAGGACCGGGACATACAGTTCGTTCTGAGTATCAGGCGGGGAAAGGAGTTCCTTGTCTGGTTGCCGTACAGCAGGACGCAACAGGTCAGGCACAGGAGAAAGCGCTTGCCTATGCTCTTGGTATCGGCGGTGCAAGAGCTGGCGTTTTAGAGACTACGTTCCGTACAGAGACAGAGACAGACCTGTTCGGTGAGCAGGCAGTGCTTTGCGGCGGCGTTTGCGCTCTGATGCAGGCTGGTTTTGAGACGCTTTGCGAAGCGGGATATGATCCGAGGAATGCTTATTTTGAGTGTATCCACGAGATGAAGCTGATTGTCGATTTGATCTATCAGTCAGGTTTTGCGGGAATGAGATATTCCATCTCGAATACGGCAGAGTATGGAGATTATGTTACAGGACCGAAGATCATTACCGAAGAGACAAAGAAGACAATGAAAAAGATCCTTTCGGATATCCAGGATGGTACATTTGCAAAAGACTTCCTGTTAGATATGTCGCCGGCTGGCGGTCAGGCTCACTTCAAGGCGCTGAGGAAGCTTGCGGCAGAGCATCCTGCAGAGGCAGTTGGCGAGGAAGTGCGTAAGCTCTACAGCTGGAATAATGAAGACGAAAAGCTGATCAATAATTAATTTCCGCCAGCTTTCTTAGCAATGAGGATGAGAAACGGATCAATAATTAAATTTCCGCTGTTTTCTTAGCGGAGAGGGGACGCCGCGTGCCGGCGTCCTTTTTTTGGGGATAGGAAATTGCAAGCCCTCCTATAGGAGAACTTTGAAACGTAGTGGTATGCCCTTTTTGGTTTTTTTCTGGCGGGAAACAGATTTTTTCTCTGGTTGCCCGCTTTTTTTGATTGTGCTATAATAAAAGCGTTGATATTATTTTCAGGGGAATGGACTGGAGGGATTGGAAAATGATTGTTCAGCATAACATCAGCGCAATGGCAGTCAGGCGCATGTTGGGGCAGAATGAAAAAACAAAGCTGAAATCATTAGAAAAACTGAGCTCGGGATACCGCATTAACCATGCGGCAGACGATGCCGCCGGTCTTGCAATCTCGGAAGAGATGAGGGGACAGATCAGAGGACTTGAAAGGGCAGCAGATAATGTAGAAGATGGGATTAGTTATGTGCAGGTGGCGGATGCTGCACTTGAGGAGGTACATGCCATTCTGCAGCGGATCAACGTATTGTCGGTACAAGCTGCAAACGATACGAACACGTCAGCGGACAGAGTTATCATTGATAATGAGATTCAGCTTTTAAAAGATGAGATAGACTATATTTTTGAGGAGACGGAATATAATACGATCAAAATATGGGATACGCATTCGGCGAGCCGGCAGCAGATTGGTGTGGAGAAGCGGCAGGCCTTAACATTTACGAATGGTTATCAGAGTTTTTCCGTATCGGAAATCAATAAAGGAGCTGTCGCTTATAGAGGCTATCAAATCGAAGTGAAGGGCATGGATCGGAACGATCCGGACAATTATGGTTTTACGGTAAAGTGGCAGGGATGGAACGGCAAGGATTATGAGTCAAAATTGGTAAATTGGGATGACGTAGGGACCGGGGCTTTTGAAATGCAGCTGGGACATTATCTGGATTTGGATAAGTATCCGGAATTGGAGGGGATCAATTACCATATTGGGTGGACGACACAGCCGACCGCCACGCTGAAAGATGTTGCCGCCAGCATCGATGGCGTTACTTTTTCCAGCGGCATCTCTTCTTCGGAGTCGATCACATTTAATACAAAGGTGGATGGAGTTAGTTTTTCTGTTTCTACAGACTATCTGTCGGAGCTGGCTTCTGGACGAAATGTAGAGCAATATGATACGACGTGGATTGAACCGCTGCCCTCTGGTGGCAGCAACCTGATACAGTCTCCAGACTATACGGATCCGCAGGAAAATACTCCGTGGAAATTTCAGTTTACCATGCCGGGGATTGGCACGGTTACGGCAACGTCAAGCAGTATGTATTATTACTGCAGCGACGGCGACAGCAAATATGAAGATCTGTGGTGGCGTTGGGTAGATGCAAAACCCAGCAGATATAAAGGGACGATTGATCACAAGCCGGCGTCTTCTGCCGGGACAGGAACGCTCCATGCACTGACAGACTGCATTACGGATTCCGGTAACGAAGGGGATTCGCTTACAAGAGATACAACCAGCGGAGGGAGGATCATCGTTACGTTCCCATTGATCCCTTCAAGCGGGAGTGTTACTTATGAGGGGAGAAGTGGGCCAGGCAACATCGGGGAAATCACAATGTCTGTCAGCGTGAGGAAAGATGACACCGAAGAAACTTTGATGAACCGTATCAAGCAGGCATTGAACGAGACAACAATAGCCGATATTTATGAGGGAAACGAGCAGGCCGGCACGCCATTTCGGTCGACGGCGTCTATGAGCAGCGGAACGGCAAAGGAGCATTTGATCGACATACCGATTTATAAGACAGTACGTGATATCCATGTGCAGGCGGGGGCAAATGCTTTTCAGGATATAGAGATTGTGTATGATTCTCTGCGGACAGGAAATCTCGGGGTCGCTGATACCAATGTATTGGACAGGAGGGCTGCCACAAAGGCGATTGCACAGGTACATGCTGCGATTGAGGTGATATCGGGACAGAGAGCTGTTTTCGGATCTTATCAGAACAGGATGGAACATGCCGCCCTTGTGGATGAGAATACGGCGGAGAATTTGCAGGCGTCAGAAAGCGCCATCCGCGATACTGACATGGCGGATGAGATGGTGAGGCTGTCTGTTTCTAATATTTTGGCACAGGCGGGGGAGGCAATGCTTGCCCAGGCAAATAATATGACTTCAGGAGTTCTGACGCTGCTTCAGTAACAGATTGAAAATGATCCGGAGCGATCCGGGAAAAACAGATAATAGATAATGCAGATTATGGAGGAAAAATTATGGCAATTATTGTAGGAGTAGTGGGGATTGTTTTGATCGCAGTAGTGGTGGTAGTAGCGGCAACAGTAGCGATCGTGGCCGGCGCAAAAGATTCCTTAAAGGATGAGGAATAGAGGAATGCAGATGCAAAAGGGAATGGGTTTGGATATCGGCGGCGGAAAGACAAAAATCTGTGTGCCGGTGATTGAGAAGACGCGGGAAGCCATTTTAGACAAAGCGAGGGAGATCCCTGGAAATCCAGTAGATTTGGCAGAGTGGCGCGCCGATTTTTACGAGGATGTAATGTCGTTTGACAAGACGGCTCGGACTGCGGAGCTGTTACAGGATATTCTGGGCGGGATTCCGCTGTTATTTACTTTCCGGACGGCAGAGGAGGGCGGCGAGCGAAAGATTTCTCTGGAGCAGTATCAGGCGCTTTTAAAATATATGGCGGACAGCGGGACTGTTGACCTGATGGATGTCGAGGTGTTTCGCGGCATGGAAAAAAGAGACGGCGTGCACTGGAAAGAGGGAGGGCAGGATTCGGGTGATGAAAAACTTCCGATGCAGGAGACGATCCGCATTCTTTCTGCCAAAATGCCGGTGGTCGGCTCTTATCATGACTTTTCCGGAACGCCGGAAAAAGAGGAAATGATCTCCCGGCTGGAAATTATGGTAAATGCGGGCGTCGAGATTCCGAAACTGGCGGTGATGCCACAGGCGGAAGAGGATGTGCTGCGCCTGATGGACGCATCGCTTGCGGTGAAAAAGAAATTTCCAGATAAGCCGCTGATTACAATGGCAATGGGAGAATTAGGCGCAATCACCCGGATTGCGGGAAAAAATTCCGGATCCGCAGTGACTTTTGGCTGTCTGGGGAAAGCAAGCGCTCCAGGGCAGATAGAGGTATCCGATCTGAAAAAAATACTGGAAATACTGGACAGGTGATCTATGGAAATCCCAGACGGCTTCGGGGAACCGGTGAAAGTGTCACGCCAGTGTGACGCCTTTTCGGCTAATCCCCATTCCAAGCGAATTGATTCGTTTTGCGGATTCAGTTGCTTTGCGGATGTATTCGTTTTGCGGATTCAGTTGCTTTGCGGATTCATTCGCTTTGTGGATTGATTCGCTTTGCGGATTGATTCGTTTTTTGGATTCAGTTGCTTTGTGGATTCAGTTGCTTTGCGGATGTATTCGTTTTGCGGATGTATTTGCTTTGTGGATTGATTCGTTTTGTGTTTTTTACGTGTTGGGAAGCTGAAAAATCTGCGTATGCAGTTTCTTTCGCTTATCACAAAAGGGAAGCGCAGCTTCGCTTAGCTATCTGCATTGCGAACGCAGTACAGAAAGAGGAGACAGAGATGGAATTGAAGAAACATATTTTTTTGATTGGTTTTATGGGGGTTGGCAAGACAAGTACATCAAGACAGTTAAGCCAGAAAATGAACGTGGGCGAGACTGATACAGACGAGAGGATTGTCAGGCAGGAAGGCAAAAGCATAGCAGAGATCTTTGCTGATTCCGGTGAAGAAGCGTTCCGCGAAATGGAGACAAAGCTGCTGGACGCACTGGCAGGGGAGACGCCGTGTATTGTTTCCTGTGGAGGAGGTATGGCTATGCGTGGGGAAAATGTCCGCAGGATGAAAGAGAGCGGTACGGTAGTCTTTTTGACGGCATCGCCGGAGACGATTTACTCCCATGTGAAAGACAGCACGGACAGGCCATTGTTAAACGGCAACATGAATGTTCCGTATATCAGGCGCCTTATGGAAGAGAGGACGCCGAAATATCAGGCGGCGGCCGATATGATAATTGAGACGGACGGACTGGATCCAGAGCAGGTGGCAGACAAAATCATGAAATCACTTGAAAAAAAACCGGATATGCGGTAAAATGGGATTCGGGTTTTGTGGTTCTTGGGCAGTGATGGTAAACCACAACTACATGAAGGAGGATTATATAATGGTATCAGCAGGAGATTTTAGAAACGGTTTGACGATTGAAGTAGAGGGAAATATTTATCAGGTCATCGAATTTCAGCATGTAAAACCAGGTAAGGGAGCGGCTTTCGTCCGTACCAAGTTAAAGAATATTAAGAGCGGCGGCGTTGTAGAAAAAACATTCCGCCCAACGGAAAAATGTCCGCAGGCGCATATTGACCGCCAGGAAATGCAGTATTTATACAGTGACGACATGTTCCATTTTATGAATACAGAGACGTTTGACCAGGTTGATATGACGGCAGACCAGGTAGGAGATTCTTTAAAGTTTGTGAAAGAAAATGAGATGGTAAAGATGCTTTCTCATAATGGCCAGATATTTGCGATTGAGCCGCCGTTGTTTGTAGAATTAGAAGTAACGGAAACAGAGCCGGGCTTTAAGGGAGATACTGCGCAGGGTGCAAATAAACCGGCTATCGTAGAGACAGGCGCACAGGTTGCAGTGCCGTTGTTTGTAGAGCAGGGCGATGTTATCAGTATTGATACGCGTACCGGAGAATATTTAAAGAGAGTGTAACTTGCCTGGGATGATTTTAGATCATAATGAAAATACAAAAACTAAAAAGAGTTTCCAATCTGGAAACTCTTTTTAGTTTTAAAGGGGATGGCGGCGATATGTTTTATGCCCTTTTGTTCTGTTTTTTCTGGTACTTGGAAACTCTTTTAGTTTTAAAAGGGACAGTGGCGATATGTTTTACGCCCCTTCGTTCTGTTTTTTCTGATACAGCGTCTGAAAAACTTCATCTATTTTGGCTTCGTCTAATTTGGTATCCAGGAAAAACTCAACGGCATAGAGCGCCTGTGCGACAAGCATCTCCAATCCATTTACGCCGGTCATGCCCAGGTCTTTTGCCTGTGTTATAAGTTTTGTCTGCAGCGGGTTGTAAATGACGTCTGCCACGGCCTTGCATTTTGGGAAACGAGTCAGGTCAACCGGGCTGAGATCGCATTTGGGGTACATTCCGACCGGGCTGGCATTCGCAATAAAATCTGCGTCGGCGTGCCGTTCAAAACATTCTTCATAAGTGATGGAATGTTCTGTTTTGACGATATCAACAATAACAACTTCGCCTGCTCCTAATTTATTTAACACGGCGACAACTGCCTTTGATGCGCCGCCGGCTCCCAGGACAACGCACTTCTTTCCGGCAACGTCGATGTTATGTTTTTGCAGCATATATAGAAAACCGGAAAAATCGGTATTGTGTCCGCATAATCTGCCGTTTTTGTTGACAATCGTATTGACTGCGCCGATTGCTTTTGCATTTTCATCTATTTCATCCAGGTAGGGTATGACGTCCTGTTTATATGGGATCGTAACATTGATTGCTTTAAAGTCATGCCGCTCCATAAACGGTTTAAATTCATCCTTTTCCAGCGGGTACAGGTCGTATTTGTAGTCTGCCAGCATTTCGTGGATGTCTTTTGAGTAGCTGTGTCCTAATTTTTCTCCAATTAATCCATAATCCATAATGATCTAACCTCTTTTCTGTATTATTTAAGATGGGCGCCCGGTTCTGCCGGCCTGCGGGCTTTCTGCTAAAATGCTGCGCTGCAAAATAGCGCCGGGAAATCTGGTTCTGTCGGCCTTTGAGCTTTCTGCTAAAATAGTGCGCTGCAAAATAGCGCCGGGGAATCTGGTTCTGCCGGCCTGTGAGTTTTTCGCTAAAATGGTGCGTCGGAAAATCCATCTCTGTTATCATAACGTATTTTTTCCATTTAGGCAATCCACCGTTTGCAAATGCAGCGGCCGGTTTGCGTGAATAATTTTCCATGTCTTTCATATATATGATTTAGGCAGGATTTAGCGTACAGGGAGGTGAGGGATTGGATAGGAAAAGAAAAGAAGAAGAGATCTTGCGGATCTTAGCGCTCCCCCTGCGCCGGTTATTTCAGGAAGGAAAGATTCCTTTTAGCCGTTTGCAGGAGATACGGCTTCGGACAGGCCAGCCGCTTCTGGTAGTATATGACGGCAGGGAATTTTTTGTAGACGGGCACGGGAGGCTTTTGCAGGATCAGTCTAAGGCATATCTGACTGGGGAGAGCGATATCAGGGAATCTATGGAATATATCAGCAATTTTTCGTTATATGCGTTCGAGGAAGAGCTGAGGCAGGGTTTTCTCACCATTCGGGGAGGCCACCGCATCGGGGTGGCGGGGAAACTGATCGTAGAGGATAATAAAGTGAAAAATATCCGCCATATCTCCTGCCTGAATATTCGGCTTGCCCATGAAATACCAGGATGTGCGGACAAGATCCTCCCATATCTGCTGGAAGAGGGGGAGTTTGTCCATACACTCCTGATCTCACCGCCGCGCTGCGGCAAGACAACCCTTCTGCGGGATCTGGTGCGCCAGCTGTCTGACGGGGGAGAACGCCGCGCCGGGGTTACAGTCGGCGTAGTGGATGAGCGCTCGGAGATTGGGGCGTGTTATATGGGAGTACCGCAAAATGCATTGGGCTGCCGTACAGATATCCTGGATGGCTGTCCTAAGGTAGAGGGGATGATGATGCTGGTGCGCTCTATGGCGCCGCAGGTGATCGCGGTGGACGAGGTTGGTTCGAGGGAGGATGTGGAGGCAATGGAATATGTGATGCATTCCGGCGTAAAGCTGATCGCAACCGCCCACGGTTCGTCTTTGGCCGATATCAGGAGAAAACCGGTGCTCTGCCGTATGGTAAAAGAGCAGCAGTTCCGGCGTTACATTATTTTGCAGAAAAAACAACCGGGGCATTTGCAGGCTGTCTTAGATGAGCGGGAGCGGTTTTTATTTCGGGCGGGACAAGGCCGGGAATGGGGGACAGGCTGATGGGAAAGCTGATAGGCTTTATAATGGTTTTTCTGGGAAGCAGTGGGATCAGCGGATATATTGTGGGAGGATACGCCGTGAGGATTCGGATTTTAGAAGAGCTTGAGCAGGCATTGCAGTTCCTGTGCGGAGAAATCGAATATGCCGCATGTGATATGGCGGAGCTTATGGAACGCCTCGCCCAGAGAGGATATTATTTTTCTGATTTTTTTACGCAGCTTAGGGAAAAAATCCTGCTGTGCGATGGGCAGCCGTTGTCTGCCTACTGGAAACAAGGAAAGCGGGCGGTCAGGGGATATGAGAGCCTGACCGCAGAGGATTTGGAACTGTTTGAGGCGATTGGCGCCAATCTTGGAAATTTGGACAGGCAGACACAGCTTCACACATTATCTATTTTCAGCGGACGGCTTGCTGAGACGATAGCGCAGGCGAGGAGTGAATACCGGAATAAAGCAAAGGTCTGCAGCGTGGCTGGGATTACAGCGGGGCTCTTCCTCGCGATTGCATTATTGTGATATAAGGGGCGGAAAGCCATGCGTTTTGTATTGATCTGGCAGAACAGGAAAAAAGCATTGAAGCGGAGAGCCATGCATTTTGGCGCTGATCTGGCAGAACAGGAAAAAAGCATTGAAGCGGAAGGCCATGCGTTTTGGTATTGATCTGGCAGAACAGGAAAAAAGCATTGAAGCGGAAAGCCATGCGTTTTGGCATTGATCTGGCAGGGAGTGGCTTTAGGTATTGCAAGATGCCGGAAAACAGCCGTTTTTTGCAGAAAATGAGAGGAAGGGATCATGACAATTAATTTGATTTTTAAGATTGCCGCAGTAGGCATTCTGGTATCCGTGCTTGGACAGGTATTAAAACATTCCGGCAGAGAAGAACAGGCATTTTTGGTCAGCCTGGCGGGGCTTATTTTAGTGCTTTTGTGGGTGGTGCCATATATCCAGGAATTGTTTGAGACGATCCAGGCGCTGTTTTCACTGTAGGCTCTGGTGTGGAAAACGCTGGCGGAAGGAGTGGGAAATTTTGATAAAAGTAGCGGTGATTGGCGTTATGGCAGCCTTTTTGGCAATTCCGCTAAAAAAAGACAAGCCGGAATTTAGTATGCTGGTTATCCTGTCTTCCTGTCTTGTTATTCTTTTCCTCGCAGCCGGGAAACTTCAGGATATCATCGGACGGCTGAAAGGGCTTGGAGAGTATCTGGGGGAAGGCGCGGATTATCTGGGGATTTTGTTAAAGATGGTAGGGATTACCTATGTGGCGGAATTGGGGGCAAATCTCTGCCATGATGCGGGATATGCAGCCGTGGCGCATCAGATTGAATTTTATGGGAAGCTGATGATCATTGCAGTCAGTATGCCGGTCATATTGACTCTGATCGAAACAATCGCGGCGTTGTAGAGGCGGAAAGGAGACGTTTTGGAAGAGACGGGGGCGTTATTGGACGAACTGTCATATGATGATATCCAGAATATGATGGATAAGATGCTGGGAAGCCAGACTTTTTCTTTTGGGGAATATGTAAACAAGCTGGTTTCCGGGCAGATGCCGTTTTCGCTGGAAACGGTTTTTCAGACGGTGGCAAATGGATTTTTATCCAATTTGGAACAGGAGAGAAAGCTGTATTTTTATTTAATCCTGATCGCGGTGGTCGGGGCGCTGTTTAGCAATTTTGGGGCGCTTTTACAGGGAAAACAAGTGGCTGATACTGCGTTTTATGCGGTATATCTGTTATTTTTCTCAGTGCTTCTGACGGCGTTTCACCAGGTATCGCAGATCGCATCGGACACGCTGGGGCAGCTTCTGGAATTTATGAAAATCCTCACGCCTTCGTATTTTATGACAATGGCGTTTTCCCAAGGGGCGATGGCGTCAGGAGTTTATTATCAGTTTACTCTTGTCATGATCACGCTGGCAGATTATGTCCTGGTGAAATTTGCAGTGCCTGCGATCCATATCTATTTTATGCTGCGCATTGCAAACCAGCTTTCCGGGAGAGATATGTTTAGCAAGATGGCGGAGCTGATCCGGGATGTCGTGAAATTTGCCATGAAAACATTGTTTGGGGTTATGATGGGGATCAATGTGGTACAGGGGCTTTTGCTGCCTGTGGCGTCAAAGATGGAGAGCAGCGCCGTCGTCAAGATCGCAGGGGCGATACCGGGGGTCGGCAATACCGTCAGCACTGTGACAAACACAGTTTTGTGCGCCGGGACGCTGGTGAAAAATGCGGTTGGCGTAGCGGGGGTGCTCGTAGTGCTTTTTTATTGTGGGATTCCGCTGCTGCGCCTGATTGCCAGCCGCTTTTTGTTCCAGCTGGCGGGCGCTGTGATCCAGCCGGTATCGGACAAGCGGATCGTCGCCTGTCTTTCCGGCGTGACCGAGGCGCTGCAGATGCTGGTATATGCGCTGTTTGTCGGCTGCATGACGTTCGTCCTGTCAATAGCGCTGATGAGCGCCATGACTTCGGGATAGGAAGCGCGGCTCGCGCAGAGAACATACCTGGTTCCGGGGTTTTGCAATCGCCACAGAAAGCCGTTCGAAAATAAATGCCCGGTTCGAGGGGTTTGCAATTACCGCAGAAAGCCGTTTAAAAGTAAATGCCCGGTTCGAGGGGTTGCAATCACCGCAGAAAGCCGTTTAAAAGTAAATGCCCGGTTCGAGGGGTTGCAATCACCGCAGAAAGCCATTCGAAAATAAATGCCCGGTTCGAGGGTTTTGCAATCACCGCAGAAAGCCGTTTAAAAATAAATGCCCGGTTTCAGGGTTTTGCAATCGCCACAGAGGGAGGGAAGATGAAAGAATTAATACAGAGCGTTTTGGTATACTTAGTGATCGTCTCGGTGCTTCGCAGCCTCGTAGGCAATCCGAAATTTCAGCAGTATTTTCAGTTTTTCAGCGGCATGATCCTGATTTTCCTGCTGTTGTCTCCGGCGCTCTCCCTGTTAGATGAAAAGGGAGAGTGGTTTTCTCTTTTGGAGAAAAATATCCTGGGGGTGGATTTAGAGGAGATTGAGGAGCAGATGGAGGTTGCACAGGGAAAATTTACCGGCGTATTGGAAAAGGAATATGCGGAGGCGCTGGAAAAGCAGGTAGAGGCGGCGGCAGAACAGCGGGGAGTAGAGCTTGAGGGGACGGAGGTAAAGATTGAGAAAGGGAAAGAAGGGTACCAGATTGTAGAAATTTCCGGCAGGATTGCCGCTCGGCAGGAAGAAGATGGCGAGCCTGCGGCGCAGCCCGCAGTGGCAGGGCAGAAAAAACTCTATGCGGCGGAAGACGGTTCCAGAGAGGCAAAAGCTTTGAAAAAGGAACTGTGCAGGCAGTTTCTGGTAGAAAAGGAGCAAGTACATATATGGAAATAAAGGCAAAAAATATCAGAGATTTCGTACAAAAAATTGGACTGCCAAGGCTGGTGCTGTTCGTTCTGGCAGGGGTGGTTCTGCTGGTCTTGTCACTGCCATCCGGCAGCGGGGAAACAGAAAGCCAGACGGGAGACGGCTCCGGTTCTGCAGCCCATCAGGATGTGCTGCAGGCCATGGAAACCTATGTCAAAGAACAGGAGAAAGAAACAGAAGAAATTCTTTCCCGGGTAGAGGGAATCGGCGCGGTGGAAGTCATGGTGACTCTGGCGGCTTCAGAGGAAAAAATACCGCTTCAGGATCAGGACGTCACCGATGACAATACATCAGAGCAGAATCAGACTGGAAGCGGCAGGACTCAGTCAAGTTACCAGTCCCGAAAGGAAAACGTATTAGTTTCCGGGAGCGAGGGGGAAGGCCCATATGTGGTACAGGTTAATTCTCCGACAATCGAAGGGATTGTCGTCGTGGCAGAAGGGGCCGGTTCCGGCAGGGTAAAAAAGGAAATAATTGAAGCGATTCAAGCATTATTTCCGATAGCGTCTCATAAGATTAAAGTAATGAAAATGAAATAACGCTGTTTTACCGCATAAGAAGTGGGAACAGGGACAGGAGGGCAAGGTGAAAAAAGTAGTCAGGAAAAATCAAATTATCATTACGGCATTAGCGATCATGATTGTCGTAGCGGGGTATCTGAATTTTACAGGCCAGGAGATCAGTACCAGCGGATTAGTAAGCTCCCAGAACAAGGAAAAGACAGAAACTGCAGATCATAGGAAAGATACAGCCGCTTCCGGCGACGATGCGGTGGAAACCTCGGCAGAGAAGAGTGGGAAGACAGATCTTTCTGCAGAAGAAGACGGGGAGGACGGTTATACGGTAAATGCCGACGGGGAGATTGTTGCTTCCGAAAAAAATCCCGGCGAGGCGGTCATGGTATCCAATGCGTTAAGCAGCGATTATTTTTCCTCTGCCAAGCTTTCCAGAGAGCAGAGCCGTGCGAAAAACAAAGAGACATTAATGGAGATCATCAACAACGAAGAGCTTGCGTCCGCCGATAAAAAGTCAGCGGTAAAAGAAGTGGCGGCGATCACAAAATGGGCGGAGCAGGAGAATGCGGCAGAGTTAATGCTGGAGGCAAAGGGATTTTCAGAAGCGATGGTCAGCATCAGCGACAACGGAGCCGACGTCGTTGTAAATGCCAGCAAGCTGTCAAAACAGCAGATGGCGCAGATTGAGGATATCATGCTCCGCAAAACAGACGTGGCGGCAGAAAACATTGTGATCACTCCGGTTACAGTAGAGGAATAAAAGAATTGCATTTATCCTGCGTTTTGATTATAATCAGTTATAGCAAGAAGATTCCGGCGTTAGTAAAGGAGGTTCGGTTGTGGGCAAAACACAGGAAGCGCAGGGCGCTGCAGAAGAAAAAAAAGGGATTGGGGAAGTAAAGATTGCGGCGGACGTCGTGACATTGATCGCCGGACTGGCGGCAAACGAGGTAGAGGGCGTCTATTGCACGGCTGGCAATGTCACAAATGAACTGATAGGAAAGCTTGGGAGAAAGAGACTTTCCAAAGGGGTTAAAGTCAATATGGAGGATGGGGCGGTGCGCGTTGACATCATATTCCATGTAAAATACGGCTATAGCATTCCGAAAGTATCAAAGATGGTGCAGGATAAAGTCAGCCAGCAGATTGAGATGATGACAGGCCTGGTTGTCCCGGAGGTAAACGTCAGGGTGGCGGGAGTCAATCTGGCAGAGTAAGGAAAGAGACAGAAAGGGAAATTGTCAGAAGACGCCGGCATAGGCTAAGTTAAGCTAATCTGACAGAAGAAGGAAAGAGACAGAAAGGGAAATTGTCAGAAGACGCCGGCATAGGCTAAGTTAAGCTAATCTGGCAGAGTAAGAGAAGAGACAGAAAGGGAAATTGTCAGAAGACGCCGGCATAAGCCAAGTTAAGCCAATCTGGCAGAAAAAGGAAGAGAAAGAAAAGGTACTTTGATAATGACAAGGAGAAGAAAACGGGAAAATCTATATCTCATGTTGTTTCAGATGGATTTTCACGCAGAGGCTGATATAGAAGAACAGGCGGACATTTTTTTAGAAGAGTTAGAAGACGACAGTGCGTCACAAAAAGTAAAAAAAGAGTTAAAAGAGCGTTTTTTACAGGTGCGCGCACATTTGGGAGAAATTGACGGTCATATTGAAAAGACAGCGGACGGCTGGGAGCTTTCCCGGCTTGCAAAGGCAGACCTTACCGTGCTTAGGCTGGCTGTTTTTGAAATCCTTTTTGACGCAGACGTGCCGGACGGCGTGGCGATCAGCGAGGCAGTCGAGCTGGCAAAGCGCTACGGCGGGGATAAATCGTACCGCTTTGTAAATGGGATCTTGGGCACGATCGCCAGGCAGGAGAAAGCGTGATCAAAGCTTTGCAAGGCAAAGGGAGGATGAGTTTTTTATGCAGGAAGTATGCACCGTTTCACAGATTAATATGTATATTAAAAATCTGTTTGTCAGAGACAGTTCCCTGCGGCGGGTAAGGGTAAAAGGCGAGGTGTCCGACTGCAAATACCATTCGTCAGGGCACATTTATTTTACCATTAAGGACAGGAAATCCCAGCTTGCCTGCGTTATGTTCCGCTCTTATACACGTGGTCTTGCTTTTCGCCTGGAAGAGGGACAAAGTGTAGTTGTCGAGGGCGGCATCAGCGTCTACGAGCGCGATGGAAAATATCAGATGTACGCAGCGGCAGTCACGCAGGACGGCGCGGGAGAATTATATGAAGAATATGAAAGGTTAAAAAAGCGCCTCTTAGCGGAGGGGCTTTTTGATGACAGCAGGAAAAAGCAGATTCCGCGTTATGCCAAAAAAATTGGTGTTGTGACAGCGGAGACAGGCGCTGTGATCCAGGATATCTGTAATGTTTCCAGGAGGCGGAATCCATATGTGCAGATTGTCCTCTACCCCGCAAGGGTACAGGGGGAAGGGGCGCATCAGACTGTGATCCGTGGAATCCGGTATCTGGAAAATACCGATGTTGATACGATCATTATCGGGCGCGGCGGCGGTTCGATTGAGGATTTGTGGGAGTTTAATAATGAAGCGCTGGCAAGAACGGTCGCAGATTGCAAAAAGCCGGTCATATCGGCAGTAGGCCACGAGACGGACACAACGATCGTTGACTTTGCGGCGGATCTGCGCGCACCGACGCCGTCTGCCGCCGCAGAACTTGCCGTGTTTGCCTACCGCGATTTTGAGATTGGGCTGCGGGAGTATGCTTACACGATGAACCGCCAGATGGACAACCTGATACAGATGTATCGGATGCGCCTGAAGCATTATGGGACAAGGATTTCCCATGCGGCGCCGGAAGATCAGATTCGCCAGAAGAGGATGTTCCTGGCGGATTTTGAGGCGCGCCTGGGACGCGAGATAGAGCGGAAGCTGGAGGCGGCAAAGCATCAGACTGCCCTGTATATTGAAGAGTTAAAAGGAGTCTCGCCTTTAGAGAAGCTGCAGGCGGGCTATGCCTATGTCTCCGATGCAGAGGGAAATCATGTGTCCTCGGTAGGGACGCTCTCTCCCGGACAGAAGCTCTCCCTGACAATGGCAGACGGAAAGGCGGAAGTATCTGTAGAGAAGATTGTCTGCCCCTGACGACGGCAGACGGAAAAGCAGAAGAAGTTGTAGAAAAGACTGTCTGCCCCTGACGACGGCAGACGGAAAGGCGGAAGTATCTGTAGAGAAGATTGTTTGACTCAGGCGACGGCAGGCGGAAAGACAGAAGAAATTGTAGAAAAGACTGTCTGAACCGGACGGATGGGAAGAAACCGCTTCGGTCTGCGACAGACAGGGCAATGCAAGATAAATTTGGGATAGATGGAGGCTTGTGATGGCAAAAAAATTGACGTTGGAAGAATCCTTTGACGCACTGGATGAGATATTAGATGAGATGCAGCAGGGCACGCTGACATTAGAGGAGTCTTTCAAAAAATACGAAGAGGGAATGAAGCTGATCAAGGGCTGCAATGCGGCGATTGACAGGGTGGAGAAAAAACTGCAGGTGATCAACGGGGAGGAAGAGGCCTGATGGAGATATTAGAAAGCAGATTATTTCAGGAAGAAATGAAAAAGAAAACTGCTGCGGTAGAGGAGTTGCTTGAGAAAAAACTCCCAAAGCAGGATACGCTGCAAAAGACAGTTTTTTCCGCAATGGAATACAGTGTGATGGCGGGGGGCAAGCGGCTTCGCCCGATCATCACCGGAGAGGTTTACCGGTTGTTTGGAGGGACGCAGCAGGATGTCGTAGAGGCTTTTATGGCGGCGATTGAAATGATCCATACTTATTCTCTGGTGCATGACGACCTGCCGGCGATGGATAACGATGATTTCCGCCGCGGGAAAGAGACAACGCACAAAGTGTTTGGGGAGGACATGGGGATCCTTGCCGGCGACGCCCTTCTCAACTATGCCTACGAGACGGCAGTCCAGGGGATTCTGGCAGCATCGGATAAAACTCCCGCCGTAAAGGCTCTGGCTGTCCTTGCCGAAAAATCAGGCGTCTTTGGCATGGTAGGCGGCCAGGTAGTGGATGTGGAAATGACAGGAAAGCAGCTGTCAGAAAAACAGCTTCAGTTTATTTACTGTTTAAAGACAGGCGGGCTGTTAGAAGCTGCTTTTATGATGGGGGCTGTCCTTGCCGGCGCAGCGGAAGAGGATGTCCGAAAAATGGAACAGATTGGAGAATATGTCGGGATGGCATTTCAGATACAGGATGATATCCTGGACGTTACCGGCACCCGCGAAGAGCTTGGCAAGCCGATCGGGAGCGACGACAGGAATGCAAAGACCACATATGTCAGCTTGTTTGGGCTGGAAGAGGCGAAAAAAGCGGTAGAGCAGTATTCAGACAAAGCGTTGGAGATACTAAAGGGACTGCCAGGAGAAAATCCTTTTTTAAATTCTCTTGTCATGCAGTTGATCCGCCGCAGAAAGTAAGGGGAAAAGCCGTGGAAGAGTTACTAGAACAGATAAAAGGACCCAATGACATAAAAAAGCTTGATCCGAAAGAATATCCCGTGCTGGCACAGGAGATCAGGAAGTTTTTAGTGCAAAACATCAGCCGTACCGGAGGCCATCTGTCCTCAAATCTGGGAGTGGTAGAGCTTACAATGGCGCTGCATTTGTGCTGCGACCTGCCCAATGACAAGATCATATGGGACGTGGGACATCAGTGTTATACCCATAAGCTCCTGACAGGGCGAAAGGATGGATTTCAAAATTTACGCCAGTTTGGAGGGATGAGCGGTTTTCCGAAACGCGTGGAGAGCGACTGTGATATTTTAGATACCGGACACAGTTCAACCTCAATCGGAGCCGCCCTGGGTCTTGCCAGGGCAAGAGATATCCGTGGGGAAAACCATAATATTTTTGCCGTGATAGGAGACGGCGCGCTTTCCGGCGGAATGGCATACGAAGCGTTAAATAATGCGGCCAGGCTGAAGTCCAATCTGGTGATCGTGCTCAACGACAACCAGATGTCAATTTCCAAAAATGTGGGAGGAATGTCGAGATATCTCGGAAAGATCAGGACAAATGCAAATTATACCGGGCTAAAAGAAGATGTAGAGCGGGCGCTGCAGAAACTTCCAGTGGTCGGAAATGCGCTGGCTGGACAGATACGCAGTGTGAAAGATCTGCTAAAACGCATCCTGATCCCCGGCATGTTATTTGAAGATATGGGGATTACCTATGTCGGCCCGATTGACGGACATGATATCAGGCAGATGGCAGTGGCGTTTAAGAATGCTTCCAAGCTGCAGGAGGCCGTGCTGGTGCATGTGATCACGCAGAAAGGGAGAGGGTATCTCCCGGCGATGAAAGACCCGGCGCGCTTTCATGGCGTGGCGCCGTTCCGGGTGCGGGACGGTATCGAGCGGAACGAGGGAAAAAGAGGGACGTCCTATACCGAGATCTTTAGCAGGGCGGTCGTAGAGCAGGCGGCGGAAAATCCAATGATTACGGCAATCTCTGCAGCGATGCCGTCGGGGACCGGACTGGTAAAGTTCGCAGAAAAATATCCGGCGCGTTTTTTTGACGTGGGGATTGCAGAAGAACATGCGGTCACTTTTGCGGCCGGGATGGCGGCGGGCGGTCTCCATCCGGTTGTGGCGGTATATTCCACCTTTTTGCAGAGGGCGTATGACCAGATTTTGCACGACGTCTGTATTAATAAATTTCCGGTCACGTTTGCCGTGGATCGCGCGGGGCTGGTCGGGAGCGATGGAGAGACGCATCAGGGGATTTTTGATATCGCCTATCTGTCGCAGATGCCGGGGATGATAGTGATGGCGCCCAAAAACACATGGGAACTGGAAGCGATGCTGTCTTTTGCCCTGCGGTACGAGGAAGGTCCGACGGCAATCCGCTATCCCAGAGGAGAGGCATACAAGGGGCTGATGGAGCATACCGAACCTATTGTGCCGGGAAAGGCGGAATGGATTTACAGGGAGTCGCAGATCGCACTTTTGGCGGCAGGGAGCATGGTGGAAACAGCCGTAGAAGTGCGGGAGAGATTAAAAGAAAAAAAATTCAAAGTATCACTGATCAACATGCGGTTTTTAAGCCCGCTTGACGAAGAATTGCTGCGTGAACTGCCGGAAAGCCATTCCGTGCTTGTGCCGATGGAAGAAGGGGTTTTTGAGGGAGGTTTTGGCCAGAAGATTGCGGCGTGGTATCAGGATGACCGCAGGACGGCAGTCTGCCCGGTTGCCCTGCCGAATCGCTTTATTGAGCATGGTTCGGTCGGCATTTTAAAGAAAAAATACGGCCTGGACGCCGCCGGGATCGCAGAACGAGTGGAGGCATATGTAAAAGAACAGCTTTTAGGAGAACTTTTGCAGTAAGGGCAATGTTTGGCAGACAGACGAGGTGTTGATTTGAGCGAGAAAAAGAAAAAAGAGCGTTTGGACGTGCTGTTAGTGAAACGGGCGATGGCAGAGTCCAGGGAGAAGGCAAAGAAGATCATAATGGCGGGCAGCGTCTTTGTAAACGGGCAGCGGGAGGATAAAGCGGGGACTTTTTTCCCGGAGGATGCGCAGATCGAGCTGCGGGGAATGCCGATGAAATATGTCAGCCGCGGCGGTTATAAGCTGGAAAAAGCGATCAGGACATGGGATATTTCCCTTGAGCAGATGTGCTGCATGGACGTTGGCTCGTCTACCGGCGGATTTACGGACTGTATGCTGCAAAACGGCGCAGAAAAAGTATATGCCATTGACGTCGGGACAAACCAGCTGGCATGGAAACTGCGGCAGGATGCGCGGGTAGTTTCCATGGAAAAGACAAATATCCGCTATGTGGGCAGGGAAGAGGTCGCAGAACCAATCGACTTTTCTTCTATTGACGTGGCGTTTATTTCCCTGACTAAGGTTTTGCCGCCGGTCAGGGCGCTTCTGGCAGAGCGCGGGCGGGTGGTCTGCCTGATCAAGCCACAGTTTGAGGCCGGAAGGGAAAAAGTCGGCAAAAAAGGGGTAGTCCGTGACAAAAAG
>CANQCD010000012.1 GCA_947589455.1 uncultured Lachnospiraceae bacterium
TCGACCCTGCAGCTGCAACGATCAAAGTGACAGAGACTTACACGATCACGCCAATCATGACGCCAGAGAACGCATCGAATGTAACGATCGTTTATCAGGCGGCAGATACAGGGATTGCCACCGTCGCAGAAGACGGAGTCGTGACCGGCGTTGCACCGGGTATGACAGTCATTGAAGTGACGGCCACAGACGGAACGACCGGCAATGTATATTCTGCGATCAGCACAGTAACCGTGCTGCCGGCGCTGGAATTTACGCTCTCTCCGAGTGAAAAAAAGATTGCAGTTGGCAGGAGCTTTCAGATCAAGAAAGTGATCAGTCCGGAAGATCAGGCCGAAACACCTGCTGTCTGGAAGTCGTCAAACAAGAAGATTGCAACGGTAAATAAATCAGGCAAAGTTACCACGAAAAAAATTGGTAACTGTACGATTACCTGTACGCTGACGGATTATAATCAGTCAGCAGTCTGCAAAGTGACCGTCCAAAAATTAAAGACGACGTTAAAGCTGGATAAAAAGAGCATCCGCCTTAATATTGGGCAGACATATCAATTAAAAAAGACGATCAAAACAAACAGCCCGACAAAGCCGTCGGTGAAATTTACATCGAGAAACAAAAAGATTGCGTCAGTCGGCAAGAAGTCTGGACGGATCAAGGCGGTAAGAGTTGGTTCGACGATCATCACGGCGAGGACAACGGACGGCGTGCACGCTACGGCAAAATGCCGCGTCACAGTTATCCGCAGGGCAAAACATGTCTATCTGAACAAGACATACGCGATTTGTTATATCGGCAGTACGATTAAGTTAAAAGCAAAAGTCAAACCAGATAATACGACGATAAAGGGGTTGAAATGGAGCAGCTCGAATAAAGACATTGCAAATGTGATCTCAACAGGAAAGGTGACAGGCATCGCAGAGGGCGAGGCTTACATCAACGTCAAGACGACAGACGGAAGCAATAAGACAGCGCGCTGCCTTGTCAAAGTGACAGAGAAAGTAGCGGCGTCAAGTATCCTGGTATCACAGCAGGAACTTACTATGAAACGCGGAGACACGGCAAAACTTACCTATACTGTTCTGCCGGATAATACGACAGATTCTGTCAAGATGGCGTCAGACAATAAGCGGGTTGCGAAAGTTACCAATAAAGGGAAGATCACTGCAGTCGGAACAGGCACGGCAACGATCACGATCACATCGTCAAGCGGTGTGACAGCAACCGTGACAGTGCATGTTGTAGCGTTAAATAAAACCTCTGTCAGGATGCGTCAGTATGACACAGAGACGCTTAATGTATTGGGGACGGAAGACAATATCACATGGTATTCTGCAAATAAACGGATCGCGGAAGTCACAGGCGGCAGGATTGTAGCGAGAGGACTTGGTACAACATATGTGTATGCGTATGTAAACGGCTGCAAGTTAGGCTGTCGGGTTGAAGTGGTTTCTGTGGCGACTAAAAAGCGCTGACTATCGCTGGTGCCGGGGAGCACACAGGGGATAGGAAGGAGAAAAAGCGTTGTTATTGAATTTACATGTAAAAAATCTGGCGATCATTGATGAAATTGAGGTAGACTTTGCCGGCGGGCTGAATGTGCTGACCGGAGAAACCGGCGCCGGCAAATCTATCATCATTGGTTCGATCAATCTGGCGCTGGGAGGAAAAGCGGCAAAGGACGTTATCCGGAAAGGGGCGGAATTTGCACTGGTAGAACTTACCTTTTCGGTGGAGAAAGAGTCCGACCGGAAAAAAATCGAAGAACTTGGCGTCAGTGTGCAGGATGGTGTCATTCTGATCTCGAGGAAAATATTGCCAAACCGCACAGTCAGCCGTATCAACGGCGAGACTGTGACAGTATCGGTACTTCGCCGGGCGGCGGGGTTTCTGATCGATATCCACGGGCAGAATGAGCAGCAGTCCCTGCTCTATAAAGAAAAGCATCTTGAGATTTTAAACCGGTATGCGAGGGAAGAGATTGGCGGCAGGGCGTCCGAGTTAGCGGAGGCGTATCAGGAGTATAAACGGTTGTCAGGCGAGCTTGCGAAGCAGGATATACCGGAAGAAGAACGACTGAGGGAACTTTCTTTTCTGCAGTTTAGCTTAGAAGAGATCAGGAATGCGAACCTGGTATCAGGAGAAGAAGAGCAGCTGTCGCGGCTATACCGCAAGCTGTCAAATGCTTCTGAAACAGTGCAGGGTCTGTCGGACATCTACCGCATGACAAGCGGGGAATCTGGTTCTGTCTCCGAAAAAATAGCAGAAAGCATCCGCATTTTGTCGAGGATTTCATCCTATGATGAGCGCGCAGGAGAATTTCTGGATCAGCTTTCTGACATAGACGGTCTGGTCACTGATTTTAACAGGGATATTTCAGATTATATAGAGGGATTGGATTTGGGGCAGGAAGAGCTGGAACAGACAGAGAAACGTCTTGATCTGGTGCGCAGCATAAAGGCGAAGTATGGCGCGACAACTGCCGAAGTGCTGGAATATGCAGAACAGACGGAAGAAAAGATTAAAAAATACGAAGAGTACGATACATACCGTGAAGAGTTAAAAGTACAGAAAGCAGTTTTGGAAGAGCGGCTGGAGAAATTATCTTCCGAAGTCTCAGAGATACGCAAGGGTGCGGCAAAACGACTGGAATGTGAGATTGCGGAAGCGTTGGCGGATTTAAACTTTTTACAGGTGCAGTTTGCAGTGGAAGTCAGGAGAAGGGAGACAATCCAGGAGACGGGGATAGACGAGGTAGAATTTATGCTCTCCGCCAATCCCGGAGAAGGGCTCCGCCCACTCGGTGCGGCGGCGTCCGGAGGCGAACTTTCAAGGATCATGCTGGCGGTCAAAGCAGTGCTGGCAGAGCATGACGAGATCGACACGATGATCTTCGATGAGATCGACGTAGGAATCAGCGGCCGTACGGCGCAAAAAGTGGCGGAAAAGATGTCGCTGATCGGAAAAACACATCAGGTGATTTGCATCTCTCATCTCGCACAGATTGCGGCGATGGCAGACACACAGTATCTGATTGAAAAAGAAAACGAGCCGGATCACACGCAGACAACCATCCGTGCGTTAAATGAAGAAGAATCGGTATCTGAATTGGCGCGGATCCTGGGAGGTGCGAAGATCACAGACGCGGTTTTTGAAAGCGCAAGGGAGATGAAAGAGCTTGCCATGCAGCTTAGGGAGAAAAGATAGCCTTCCGGCATTTATTTTCCAGGCGTGACAGTGGAAGAACAGGAAAAGGCAGTAGAGTTCTATTGTCTTTGTGATTCATTTTGTAAAAAAAGAGATATTTTGATAAGGAAAGCATAAAATTTTCAGACTGGTATATGATATCAAATATACCAGTTTATTTTACTTTATAGGAAAATTCTCGTTTCCTATAAAGCAAAAATATTCATGCGCACAACCAGCAAAAGAAAATGTCACTTTGTGACGCTGGCTGGCGCGGCAAGCGGACGTCAAAATTTTTCGGAGGTCACAAAATGAGTCAGAGGCGTTTCAGAAGAAGAAAAGGGAGCGGATTATTATCGCCGGCAGTTATGACAAAAAGGCAGAGACGGAAACTTCGCGCAGTGATCAGCGCGCTTTTATTTGTCAATGTCCTTTTGATCGGGGTATGGTATTGGAATGCGATGGACAAGAAGGTCCCGAGCCATATTTATCTGTTCCGAAACCGGGGAATGCAGATAGACTTTTCCGTGCCAATGGTAGGAAGCCTGCGAGAGGCTCAGGACGTGATCGCAGTGCAAAACAGCGGCGGCGCCGGTTCAGGCAGCGGGGATTTCTCACTGGATCGCCCGCTGACAGTGACGGCGAGCCAGATTGGGAGCTATCGGGCAGAAGTAAAGTTATTCGGTCTGTTTCATTATAAATATATCCACTTTGACGTGATAGACGAGGCAAAAGTAATGCCGTCCGGAAAAGCAGTTGGTTTGTATCTGCAGTCAGACGGTATCATGGTTCTAGGCACATCAAAGATTCAGGGAAGGGATGGGTTTTCTTATGAGCCCGCAAAAGACATCCTGCAGCCCGGCGACCGGATCTATCAGGTAGAAGACAAACCAGTAGAGAGTATAGACGAAGTAATACAGGTACTGCAGCAGAGTCACAAAAAGAAAGTAAAATTGCAATTAGTCCGAGAAAAAAACAAGATCAATGTCAAGCTGGAGACAGTTTATACCAAAGATGGCGAATACAAAATAGGGGTATGGCTGCGGGAAGACACAGAAGGGATTGGCACATTATCCTTTGTCACAGAAAACAACCAGTTTGCGGCATTAGGACACGGAATCGCGGATGTCGATACCGGAAAATTGATAGAACTGCAGAAAGGGACGGTTTATCCGGCACAGATCCAGGGCATAAAAAAAGGAAAAGCCGGCGAGCCAGGCGAACTGATTGGAAGCGTGAAACTAGGGACGTCCAATCTGTTAGGCGTCATCAAAAGCAACACAGAATTAGGAATCACCGGGGACGTAGCGGCACAGGCATACACATACAACGAAAGCAGGGCGCTTCCGGTAGGATTAAAACAAGAAGTACAAGAAGGAAAAGCCTGGATTTATTGCCAGTTAGGAGGCGCAGTAGAAAAATTTGAAGTCGAGATAGAAGAAATCAACCGAAATTCAAGAGACAACAAAGGAATGGTGCTAAGGATAACAGACAAAAGACTACTAAAACAGACAGGCGGCATCGTACAGGGAATGAGCGGCGCACCCATTATCCAAAACGGAAAAGTCATCGGAGCAGTTACCCACGTCTTCGTCAACGACCCAGCCGGAGGTTATGGGACCTTTATGGAAAATATGCTATAAGCAACGAGCCGTGCACTCGCGACGCCCCAGTCACTGCCGCAAGCTTGCTTGCAGGCAGTGACTGGGGCGTCGCGAGTATAGGGCGAGAGCCCGACACCGAGGCGAAGCGAAGCGGAGACGAGGTGCACGGCTCGTTGCGGAGAAGGGCGAGAGCCCGACACCGAGGCGAAGCGAAGGTGCACGGCGCAGTATTAACCTTATGTCGAAAAGTAACAGCTCTTTTACGTTGTAACTCCCACTCCATTGCATATAATAAAAGTAACGGGGATTGTCCTGCAATAATCCAACAGCAAGTAGAAAGGAAACCAGAATGCAAAGTGTAAAAGTATTAATCGTAGACGACAACAAAAGAATTGTTAATTTATTAAAAGAAGCGCTTGCAAAAGAAGAAGAAATACAGGTAGCAGGAACAGCAGGAGATGGGGAAGAAGCATTAAAAATGATCCATATGTTAAAGCCAGATGTCGTATTACTAGATTTAATTATGCCCAAAATAGACGGATTAGGAGTAATGGAACGTTTAAAGAACGGAGATTACGAAGATAAGCCCCAGATCATAGTCGTATCTGCAGTCAGCCAGGAAAATGTGACAGAACACGCTTTCTCCCTCGGTGCAGCATACTACATTTTAAAACCATTTGACACCAGAGTATTAATATCCAGAGTCAAGGCAGTAGGGATCAATGGAAGAGGAGAAAATACAGTGATCAGCACCGTTTTTGAAAACAATCTGCCCAAATACCAGAACACGCTTGAAGCAGAAGTGACCAATATTATACATGAGATCGGCGTGCCGGCACACATCAAAGGCTATCAGTATCTGCGGGACGCCATCATCATGTCGGTAAATGACGGAGAGATGCTAGGCTCGATCACAAAGAGGCTATATCCGACTATCGCCAAGAATCATCAGACAACATCAAGCAGGGTAGAGCGCGCCATACGCCATGCAATCGAAGTCGCGTGGAGTCGGGGAAAGATGGATACGATTGAAGAGCTGTTCGGATATACAGTAAGTTCGAGAAAAGGAAAGCCGACAAACTCCGAGTTTGTCGCATTGATCGCAGATAAGATCAGACTGGAATATAAAATGCGCGCATAGCAGCGAAAAGAGGAAAGAGCCGGGAGAGATTCCGGCTTTTTTCCGTGCAGAGCCGCAAAGAACGACTGCTTTCCACCCCCCTGCGGCAGCGTGGCAGCGCTTTTTTTAGAGAACTCCCGCTCAAATTTTCAGTATCACAGAAAAGGGAAGAAGACAATGCGCGGCGCTTTTTGCAGAAAAACTCTCGCCCCTGGTATTTTTACAAAATCTGCAAGAAAGTTCTTTGCATGGAAAGGATTTTAAGATATAATAGAAATGGAGATTTCAGAAATCAGTTCGGACTTAAAAAGGCATTGGCTATTTGTGCTGGGGCGTCACAAATGGCTTTGAAGGCAGATGAGAAATGGCGTACGCAGCCAATCTCATCGCCCTGGCATGTCAACGCTTCGGAATGGAGGTTACTATGAAGAATGTATTATTTGTTGCATCAGAGTGTGTGCCGTTTATTAAGACAGGGGGATTGGCAGATGTAGTGGGTTCTCTGCCAAAATATTTTGATAAGAATGAATTTGATGTCCGCGTAATGATTCCCAAATATGCCTGTATCCCGGAAGAGTGGAAACAGAAAATGAATTATATTACCCATTTTTATATTGATCTGGCATGGAGAAAACAATACGTAGGGATTTTAGAAATGGAATACGAAGGAGTAAAATTCTATTTTGTAGATAATGAATTTTACTTTGCCGGATTTCATCCATACGGAAATATCCATGAAGATATTGAAAAGTTTGCGTTTTTCTGCAAAGCTTCCTTATCTGCGCTTCCAAGTATTGAGTTCCGTCCTGATATCATTCACTGTCATGACTGGCAGACAGGCTTGATTCCTGTTTACCTGAAAGATATGTTCAGTGAAAATCCGTTTTATCACAACATCAAGACGATCATGACGATACATAACCTGAAATTTCAGGGAGTGTGGAATTTACAGAAGGTAAAAGATATCACCGGACTGAAAAATTATTTCTTCACCGCAGATAAGCTGGAGGCATACGGCGACGCGAATTATTTAAAAGGCGGTATTGTGTATGCAGATTTAGTCACAACGGTAAGCGACTCTTATGCAGAAGAGATTAAGATGCCGTTTTACGGCGAGCATCTGGATGGATTGATGCGCGCCAGGAGCAACAGCCTGGTCGGCATTGTAAATGGACTGGATTACAATGAATACAATCCGGAAACAGACCCGATGATCTTCAAAAATTATAATGCCAAAACATTCCGCAAAGAAAAGGTAAAAAATAAACGCGGTCTTCAGAAAGAATTAGGGCTTGCCGAAGATGACAAAAAATTTATGATTGGTATCTGTTCCCGGCTGACAGACCAGAAAGGCTTTGATCTGATCGATTATGTGATTGAGGAGATTTGTGCCGAGGATACGCAGTTAGTCGTGCTTGGTACCGGCGAAGAACGCTATGAAAACCTGTTCCGCCATTTTGAGTGGAAATACCATGATAGAGTATCTGCCAATATTTTTTATTCTAATGAGCGTTCTCACAAGCTGTATGCGGCGTGTGATGCATTTTTGATGCCGTCTCTGTTTGAACCGTGCGGTTTAAGCCAGCTGATGAGCCTGCGCTACGGTACAGTCCCGATCGTACGTGAGACAGGCGGGCTGCGCGATACGGTTGAGCCATATAATGAATACGAGAGCAAAGGGACGGGATTCTCATTCTGTAATTATAATGCGCATGAGATGCTCAACACAATACGTTATGCAAAGGATGTATATTATAACCACAGGAGAGAATGGAACAAGATCATTGACCGCGGCATGGCAATGGATTTTTCATGGAACAGCTCAGCGGCAAAATATGCAGAATTATACAATCGTCTGTAAAAAGGGAACAACGCCATACGGCAAAAGAGGTCCTGTGCTTTTGTGGAAGCACAGGACCTGAAAGATTCTATGAGTTTATATAAATTTTTTGAGATTTTCGCTTGACCTTTTGGAAAGATTATTATAAAATAATTATCAGTGCTGAAATAGCTCAGTTGGTAGAGCACTTCACTCGTAATGAAGGGGTCGTCGGTTCGAGTCCGATTTTCAGCTTAAAAAAAGAAGTTCTGGAGATCATGGATTTCCAGAGCTTTTTATATTCCAGGACAAGATCTTGAGGGCTGGAAAGGAGGCGGGGATCATGGCAGGAACAGTTGTACATCTGGCTGTGGCGGAAATGTTATGGGCGGAGATTAGAAAAGGGAATCTGTGTTATGCCTTTGACAATAGCGTCATACCAGAGGAAGATTTTTTTATTGCCGGTAATATTTGCCCGGATGGCATTATGGCGAGAGAGGGATACCAGCGGGAAATGAAGCTGCATACCCATTTTCGGGATGGGATTCCAGATGGAAGTTTTGATGCGCCGGGAATGGCGTCACTGTTTGAAAAGAGAATGGGGCAGTTCTGGGAGGAACATCGGGAGGAAGAGCGGCAGAAGCCGGGACTGTATCTCGGCTACATAACGCATATGATGACAGATGAGAAATTTATTTTAGAGGAACGTCCAAAGTTTTTTGCCAATATCGCCCGGATTGGCCTGACACAAAGAGATGTTGAGACATTTATACGCTTCAATGAAGAGACGGATATGGTAGATTTTGAATTGATCCGCAGGCTGCCGGTTTTGCAGGATGCCAGAAAATCTCTGGAACGGGTGCAGGAATATGAGATTCGGGGGATGATCACGGCGCAGGAACTGACAAGGAGCAGAAAATGGATCCTACAGCATTTTTTTGAGGAGAGCCACGCTGTCAGGCAGCCGGAATTTTTAGAATACGACAGTATATATACATTTATCCTGCAGACGGTCAAAGAGATTATGTACAGACTGCAGGAAGAAGGATATATCAGCTGCTCCGGGCAGCGCTAGCAGGCGGGACGGCAGACGCCAGAAAGTAGAAAAAAAGATTCTGCAGAAAAGGCTGGAGCCTCCAACGGCAGGATAAACACCAAAATGGCAAGAACGGAAAAAACTCTGTGAACCTGGAAACTCCCGGTTCACAGAGTTTTGTATGAAAATATGTTTCCACGGGGCAGCCCCTGTGCAAAACGGTGTGGCCTATCTTATACGCAGCCCTGTGCTTTCATTGCTTCGGCAACTTTTAAGAAGCCTGCAATATTTGCGCCTGCCATATAATTTCCTTCCATGCCATATTCCTTTGCGGCCTCATCGCATGATTTAAAGATCTGAACCATGATATCATGGAGCTTATTGTCCACTTCCTCAAAAGACCATGCAAGTCTCTGGGAGTTCTGTGTCATTTCAAGTCCAGAAGTAGCAACACCGCCTGCGTTTGCCGCTTTTGCCGGTCCATAGAGCATATTCTTTTCAAAATAAACCTCGATCGCTTCCGGTGTAGAAGGCATATTAGCGCCTTCTGCCACTGCATAGCAGCCATTTGCAGCAAGTGCTTTAGCGCTTTCCTCATCAATCTCATTTTGTGTTGCACAAGGAAGGGCGATATCGCACTTGATCGTCCAGATGCCGCTGCATCCCTCATGGTATTCTACATTGCTGTGGGACGTCCTGTCTTTATACTCTTTAATGCGTCCCCTCTCAACCTCTTTGATCTGCTGTACTAAAGAGAGTTCAATTCCGTCCGGATCGTAAATATATCCTGCAGAATCAGAGAGCGCAACGACTTTTGCTCCTAATTCAGTCGCCTTCTTTGTAGCATAGATAGCCACATTACCGGAACCAGAGATAACAACCGTCTGTCCCTGGAAGCTCTTTCCGTTTGCCTTTAACATTTCATCAGTGAAATAGCAGAGGCCAAAGCCAGTTGCTTCTGTACGTGCAAGAGAACCGCCGAACGTCAGCCCCTTTCCGGTCAGTACGCCTGTCCATTCATTTTTGATCCTTTTATACTGCCCAAACATATAGCCAATCTCACGTGCGCCTGTACCGATATCGCCTGCCGGAACATCACAGTCCGGTCCGACATGTCTGCAAAGCTCTGTAATAAAGCTTTGGCAGAAGCGCATAATCTCTCCATCGCTCTTGCCCTTCGGGTCAAAATCAGAGCCGCCTTTGCCGCCGCCCATAGGGAGCGTAGTCAGGCTGTTTTTGAAAATCTGCTCGAAACCGAGGAATTTAATAATACCGATATATACAGAAGGGTGAAGGCGAAGCCCGCCCTTATACGGTCCAATAGCAGAGTTAAACTGGATACGGAACCCTCTGTTTACCTGGGTTTTGCCATTGTCGTCTACCCACGGTACGCGGAAGATAATCTGTCTTTCTGGCTCTACGATGCGCTCAAATACGCCGGCCTCGACTAAATCCGGTCTTCTTTCAACAACCGGTTCGAGAGAATCAAACACTTCCGTCACTGCCTGGATAAACTCTGGTTCACCGGCATTTCTTTTTTTTACGGTTTCTAATAAATCGATAAGATACTGATTTTTTAACGCCATTGCTAAAAAACCTCCTTTAATGAAAATTTTTGGTACACTGGAAATAGGTATTCCTAAGAAAATTAAGAAAAAGATACCTTTTACTGTACTAAGTTACAGTATCGCACGATTTTACCTAAAATTCAATCGTTTTTCTGAAAAAATACAATAATATGTTGCTATTTTTAGATAGGATCAGGGTGTCAAAAGGGTGAGTTTTCAAATGCACACCGTCATATTGCACAAAAATCGACGCTCAGTAATTGCTTTTAGAGTGTTTTGATAACTGTTTTTTTGGCAAAATTGCACAAATGCTTTTTACAGAACATCCTTTTGACACCCTAATCTATATAGATGATTGCGAAATGATTTAAAATCGTGTATCACGCTTTAGCAAGATGAACAAAAAATAGAAACAGGCATTGCATTCGCCGGTACTTCGCCGGTGTGTAGCGGCATTCAAAAACCGCATTGATGTGACGATTGCTTTTTGGGAAATAGGGAAATTCAAAATATGGTTAGATTGAAAACCGCATTGATGTGACGTTTTTCACAATGTGAACAATGGTGGCGTGTTGCAAACATATGTGAAAAATGCTAAAATAAAAGTAACATGAAATTTTTTGATTTGGATGTCGTTATCAACATGTATTTTAGTGTAGGATAGATTGAAAGAGGAGGTCGTTGATATTATGATGGCATTATTTGATGAAGAGGTTATACTTGCCAACTATGAAAGAGAAATCAGGGCGGAAGGAAGAGCCGAGGGAAGAGTAGCAATTTTGTGGGAAGATGGCAGAACCGTTGAAGAGATTGCCGCAAGGCTTAGCATGTCAGAGGAAGAAGTCGAAAGGATAATTATGTCCTTAGACGAGTAAAAAGGAAAGGGCTTGCCTCCGGGGGGCTTTTTACAGTATTTTAAGAACAGACATCGGCTGCGCTTCAATTATACAAAACCATCTATTTTTACAATAAAATTTACACTAAAAAAACAGAAGAAAGCACCAAAATACTTCATCTAAAATGGACCGGTGTTCACACTTTGTTTACAATTAAGACATAATTCGTACATAAACCGCTCCTATAATAGCATTCAGAAAGTGAAAACTTTCTACTCCCACCCTATTATACGCTGGATAACGTAAGTTATCCGACAGAAAGAGCCTTCCCAGGCTCTTTCTGTTTTTCGGAAATAATTTCAATGCCAGAGAGAGCCTGCCCTGCCGGGCTTTTTTCTTCTTTTCACATCTCCCGAAATCAGGTACACTATAATCAGAAGAAAGGTTGAAAAAATGTAACGGAAGTGCCGTTTTTTTTACAAAGCGAATTGTTTCATTTGGAATAAGGAATAAAATACCTGTTCCAGGCAACCATTTTACTAAAACAGGGATTTGGCGTCTGGCCGACTGGGACGGCGCGGAATCCATCTGAAAAAAAGGAGGAGCTTATGGACTATCTGATTACGGAAGAAGGATTATTAGCATTTGAGCAGCAGTTGCACAGGGAGGAAAAGGGGAAACTTACGGTGGAAAAATATATGCGCGATCTTAGGAAACTGAAAGACTTTGCAGCTGGCAGAAGTCTGGACAAGGAGCTTGTCATCGAATACAAGCAGGAGCTAAAAGACTGTGGAAAATATAAGACAAAGAGTATCAATTCCTATCTGGTTGCGGCAAACCGTTTCTTTGATTTCATGGGATGGCATGAGCTGCGGGTAAAGACATATAAAGTGCAGAAAGAGACGTTTCAGCCGGAGAACAGAAACTTCACCAGATGCGATTACCAGAAGCTGGTCACGGCGGCGGAAAAAGCCGGAAAATGGCGTCTGGCGCTTTTGATCCAGACAATCTGTGCCGTCGGCCTGCGCGTCAGCGAGCTGCAGATGGTCACGGTGGACGTTGTAAGAAAAGGCGCCGCGCAGATTTGCTGCAAGGGAAAAGAACGGAAAGTTCTATTGCCGCGTTCTCTGCAAAAACAGCTGCTGCGTTATATAAAGAAGAAAAACATACGCCAGGGAGTTGTATTCCGGACTTCCAGCGGCCGACCGCTGGATCGGAGCAACATCTGGAAAGAGATGAAAGCGCTGTGCGAGCGCGCCAAGGTAGAGCGGGACAAAGTATTTCCGCACAATCTGAGGCATTTATTTGCAAAAACATTCTATGAAAAAAATAAGGATATTGGAAAACTGGCGGACATTCTCGGCCACAGCAGTATTGAGACGACGAGGCTATATATCAGGACGCCCAGCGCCGAATATCAGAGACAATTGGATAAGATGAATCTAGTCTTATTTTGTCGTACCACATAATAACAATTATGTGGTATCCCTTCCAGGCTATCAGCCACATTATAGCATGATATCGCAATAATTTCAAACAAATTTTTCATTTAATCATTATTTTTGATCGTATTTTTTCTCTACATATCGCCGCACCTTGCTATATGGAGAAGATCAGACGTTGTAGACAGGCTCTGCCATACCACATAATTGTTATTATGTGGTACGGGATTGACAGCTTATGGGAATGACAGCATTCCTTCCAGGGTATCATTTGCAGAAAATAAGGCAAATAGGAACGTCTTATGGGAAAATCCCGGGTTCGCAGCGTACCCCATGCGGCCCGGGTGCATTCCGAAAGTCCGAGGGAGGGATCTTTCTCTCTGCTTTTTTAGGCGTATCCCCTTTTGCCTCTTTTCTGTATGGTTTAAAGCCGCCGGAGGCGGCATAAGCCGGCGCACGCAAAATACGCCGCAGAAGATGTGGCAGTGCATATACAGGCTGCCATAGAAAAATAGGAGATAAGTGCGGCCAATCAGATCATAGCGTATTGGTTCACAAAACAAAGTCGTTCGCTTCACTTTGCAATTTGCAGAGAACTAGAAGGTTCCAAAGAGCCGGAGGGACGCTAAAAAGGAACAGTCTCCCTGAAACGAAAAGTTCCAAGAGCCCAAAGCTCTCGAAACCCGAAGCTTCCCGGAACCCGAAGGTTCTCTGCAGCATTACTGATCGCTCTGATGGCAGATGGGACATCGCATTTGCGTTTCCCATCGTCCTGCCTGCGCAAACGCTCCAGAATGTAGAAATAACAGGAAAATTGACAGAGAATGGAGGAATGGTATGAAGATTGACAGATTAAGGAAAAAGTGTCTGGCATGGGCGCTCAGCCTGATCATGGCATTTACCTGCCTGCCGGGGGCAGTTCCGGCGGAGGCGGCAAAGACAGAGAAAGTGCAGATTTTAAAAACAACGACATACGCCCAGTTTGATGATGAGACGGGGGAACTGACTATTTCCGGAGAGGGAGAAATGGGTGTAATTGCCGTGAGCTCTCGGCCCTGGAAGGAAGGCGGCACGCTGGGAGAAACCTGTACGCCAGGCGCAATAAAGAGCATTACCGTAGAAGAAGGCGTGACACAGGTAAGTAGCTTTTCGGATATGACCAATCTGACAAAAGTAACCCTTGCAGAGTCGGTGACAAAAATCCAAGGCCAGACATTTAAAAACGACACAAGCCCCGATCTGGTCATTGATATCAAGGGAGCCGTTACATCGTGGAATAAACCTTCTGCGTTTCAGGGTGTAACGGGAAAGATTATCGTACATGACCGGAATACCAAAGAGGCAATAGAAAAAAACAGTCTGCTAACTCCTCCGGCAACGATCGAGCTGCAGGAAGATGTGGAGGCGTTAAAGGCAGCGCTTGCAAAGCTGGTCAGCACAAAGAGGAATGAATACGCCGACAAAGAGAATGATTACAGTCCGGATACCTGGAAGGCCTTAAACGACGCGCTGGATGCAGCGGATGCATTGAGCAAAAAGAGCGATCCAGAACCGACGGCACAGGAGATTGTCGCGGCGTCAAAGGCGATCACTGACGCCGAGACAGCTCTGGTAACTATGAGGACATGGCTGAATGGGCAGAGGACGGCATGGTGTGCGACAGGGTCATCGATATTAAAGACTGGAGAAAAGAGTAAGTTTACCGACGGTTCCATTGCGGCGCTTCAGAAGGCGTATGACGCGGCGATGGCGGTGCAACAAGTTACCGATCCGGTAGAAGAGATTCGGTCTAAAGTGGATGCACTGATCGCCGCCGGCACGATTGACGAAACCGGTCTTGCGGAGACAGGGTTAAAATACCATGTGTTAAATAGCGACGAGGAATGGCTAAGACGAGACGAACTTACCAAAGAAAATCTGGTTGCAGAAAGATACACAGAGGAGTCTTATGCGGAGTACGATACGGCATGGAAGGCGTTATATGCCACTAGAACTAGCAGCGTATCCCGCCAGCAGTTAGGCAAGCTCTGTGATGCAGTGGAAGCGGCGATCGAGAAGCTGGAAAGTGTGGAGATCGTCCTGAATGCGGAAGGCTACCAGGAGGCAAAGAAAGCAGTCAAGGCAGTGTTAGAAGCCAAGGATTCGCCATATACCAAAAACTCCCTGAAAGCGTTACAGCAATCCTATGATTTTCAGGTGAAAGGTGTGGAAGATGAATCGGGTGAGATTGGAAGCGGTACGATTAAAGATTTGCTCCAGAGCAGGCTGGACCAGGTAGTGGATACGTTAAGGAATCTGATCGATCCAGACAATGCTGCGTATGTCCTTGTAAAGAAAGGCGATTTGTCTAAGTTAAAGGAGTTAGTAGGGTCGGCTGGAGAGCTTGACGGATCGGAATACACAGAGAGTTCCTGGAAAGATGTTGAGAGTGCGGTCTCTGTGGCAGAAGCGCTCATTGCAGATCCGGACAACGCCGGAGAACCGGATATTGCGGCTGCTGAGCAGGCGCTTACAGAGGCCATGGGATATCTGGAATACCGCCCGGCGGATTACAGCAAGGTGGAACAGCTGTGCTACGAGACTTATCCGGAGCTTGACTTAAGCCTCTATACGGAAGAGTCGGTACAGGCGTTAGAAGCTGCGATTGCCGCCGTAGACTGGGATAAAAACTTTACCGAGCAGGACGTGGTAGACGGATATGCTGAGGCGATTGAAAAAGCGATTGGAGCGCTTGTCCTGAAAGAGGCTACGTCGACGGAAGAACCGACCGAAGAGCCGACGGCAAGCCCATCGGCAGATCCGGGGAATGCACCGACGGATGTGCCGACTGGAAATCCGGCGGCAAGTCCGACGGGAGAGCCCGTGACAAGTCCGACTGCAGATCCGGGGAGCGCACCGACGGATGTGCCGACTGGAAATCCGGCGGCAAGTCCGACGGGAGAGCCTGTGACAAGCCCGACTGCAGATCCGGCGGCAAGTCCGACGGGAGAGCCCGTGACAAGTCCGACGATAGATCTGGGGAGCGCACCGACTAACGCGCCGGCCGGAGAGCCGACAGTCGTTCCGACAGAGACGCCGTCCGCTCAGGCGACAAAGAAGCCAGACAAAGGCGCTTCCCAAAAGAAAAAAGTCAGCGTGAAAAAGGCGGCGTTAAAGAAAGTGGCCTCCAAAACGAAAAAGACGCTTACCATCCAGTGGAAGAAACTTTCCGGCGTGACCGGCTATCAGATTGTCATCGGCCTTGACAAGAAGATGAAAAAGGGCAAAAAGACCGTGACGATCAAAAAGGCAAAGACAGCGAAGACGACCGTGAAGAAGCTAAAAAGCAAGAAAAAATATTTCGTCAAGATTCGCGCCTATAAGACGGTAAGCGGCAAAAAACATTACGGAAGCTGGAGCGCCGTAAAATCAGTGAAAGTAAAATAAAGCCGCAATAGGACGAGAAATCGTATTCACCAATTTCTCATCCGCGCTTCTGCAAGGATGAATCGCCATGATTGCGTAAGATGCAAGTATCGCGCCATTGCGTAAAACGCAGAGCGAACCGCATATGCAGAGCAAATCGTATATGCAAAGCGAACCGTATATGCAAAGCGAATACGATACGCAGAGCAAATCGGCCACGGCGTGCAGGCTATGGCGGCGGGGGCAGGACCGGACGGCATAGCGCAGCGTAAGCTGCAGCGGGACAGTTGCGAAAAATGGGGTTAAACTGTTCCGGCGCGACAGGTCTGTGGCAAAAGGATGACGGAGAATGGCGAAAAACAGGCAGCCGCCCTTAAAAAAGGACGGCGGAGAACAGCGTGAAACAGGCAGCCGCCCTTAAAAAAGGACGGCGGAGAACAGCGAAAAACAGACAGCCGCCCTTAAAAAAGGACGGCGGAGAATGGCGAAAAACAGGCAGCCGCCCTTATAAAAAAGAGGCGGCGGAGAATAAGGAAAGGGGCTATTGTATGCAGAGACCAAAACGTATACTTCTCGCCCTGCTTCTATCCCTTGCCCTCCTCGCGGGGCTCTGGGACGGATATGTTCCGTCCCAGCCCGCGCAGGCGGCGGGGAGTTTTATTGACTTAAACCAGAAGCAGATCGTAGAAGCGATGGGGGCGGGATGGAATTTAGGGAACCAGTTAGAGGCAAATACGAAAGGCACGCCGAAAGAGGATGCGTGGAGCGGCGTAAAAGTGACACAGGAGCTGATCCGCAAAGTCAAGACGTCAGGTTTTAACTCCATCCGGATTCCGGTGTCCTGGCTGTCCACGATCGGAGACGAGCCGGAATACACGATTGACGAGACGTGGTTAAGCCGCGTAGAAGAAGTCGTCGGCTGGGCGGTCAAGTACAATCTCTACGTTGTGATCAACCTCCACGGCGACGGCTATTCTACCGTAGAAGGCGGATGGCTTCTGCCAGAGCGGGCGGATCAGACGCAGATCAAGGAGAAATTTGCCGCTGTCTGGAAGCAGATTGCCGCGCGGTTCAAGGACTACGACCATCATCTGATCTTTGAATCCATGAACGAGATTGGCGCAGAGTTAAAAGCAGACGCCCAGATCAAGGCGGCATATGAAAACATCAATGACTACAACCAGATTTTTGTCGATGCGGTCAGAAGTTCCGGCGGCAATAACGCAAAACGCTGGCTCCTGATTCCGGGGTTTAATACAAACATCGACTATACAGCGGGAGATTATGGATTCCAGATACCGGAGGATTCCGGGCTTAGCGCAGACGTCCCGGAAGGCGAAAAGCGCATTATGGTGTCTGTGCACTACTATTCGCCGTGGGAGTTCTGCGGACAGGAAGACTATAACCAGACCCAGTGGGGCGACGACGCCGATCCGGAAAAGAGTGTCGGATATGGCAGCGAGAGCGACATGGAGGCCGCTTTTGCCAAGATGAAGGCAAAATTTGTTGACAAAGGATATCCGGTGGTGATCGGCGAGTACGGCGCGATCGACAAATCAAAGCGTGAGGACAGCGGCGTCGGCAAGGCGGGAGAGCCCGACCCGGAAAATCCGGGATTCCGGGAAAACTTCGTGTGGAAACTGTGCGCCACCGCCAAACAAAACAGCTGCGTGCCGATGTATTGGGACAATGGCTGGAACGGAGATTTCGGCTATGCCATCTTTGCAAGGGGATCGCAGCAGGACAGACAGTTTGGCTACAGGACGGCGGGGGAAGTCACCCAGCCTGGCATCCTGAAGGCGATCATGAGCTGTTATGGGACAAAGGCAGGTACGGCAAAAGCGATCGACATCCAGCAAGAGCGTTTAACCCTTGACTTAAACAGCGCTCCGCAGCAGCTGACCGCCACGCTTGACCCAGCCGATTCCGACGACGCCATTGTTTGGTCCAGCACCGATACCAGCGTGGCAGGCGTCAACTACAAAGGCAAAGTCTCCGTCCGCGGGCGGGGAACCTGCCTTGTCATAGCGAGGACGCCAGGAGGCTTGGCCGACTACTGCATAGTGGAAGTCAAACCGCCTCAGACATTCATGGCAGGGATCTATGCCCAGTCGTCCCAGTGGAGCGACTTATCCGGCGCAGATTACATAGAGATCGCCGAGAACGGTACAAAAGAGGCGGAAGTCACCCTGCAGGCGTCAAAGGAATTATTTTCGCCAATCCGCACGCTGTTTATCAAAGATGTTGCCGTGCAGAACGGGGCTTCTAACAGGTCGAACCTAAGCAGCGCGACATTTGTCGTCAAGTCCCTGAAATTCAACGACACCGAGATGGAGCTTGACAAGACGGAATATCCCTATAACAGGGAGAGTACGAACGGCGCGCTTGACATCTGCCTGGTCAATGCGTGGGATGCAGGCACGCATCACATCAAAGGCATGACCAAGGCAAGCCAGGGATACTCCTTCCCCGCCGATTCCTATGTGGACGGCGTCAACACCATCTCCGTCACGCTGGAGATCAAAGACGCCGTCTTAGGTTTAGAGCAGGAAGAAGAAGTGACGGAGGCGGAGAGCCTCTCCTTTGCGGAAGATTCCTTTACCGTGGAGGCAGGCGAGACGGCCAGCGCGCCGGCGGTAATCGTTCCGTCCGAAGCAACGGAAAAGGTGATGTGGTTCAGTGAGGACGAGGCGGTTGCGTCTGTCAGTGAATATGGCGCAGTGACCGGCGTCAAGGCAGGCAAGACAACGATCCACGCAGTCACAGCGTCCGGCAGGCACGCTTCCCTGTCCGTCACTGTGGTGAGAGACCCTTTGGCTTCCGGAGAGCCGGAACTGCCGCCAGAGCCGAGCCTGCCGCCGTTAGAGACAGACGTGCCAGGTGACGGAGAGACGGCGGCGCCGGGAGACAGTGAGCCTGCCGAGCCGACCGATGCGCCGGGAGACAGTGAGACTGCCGAGCCGACCGATCTACCGGGAGCAAATGGGACGGCGGCGCCGGGAGACAGTGAGACTGCCGCGCCGACCGATGTGCCGGGAGGCAGTGGGACGGCGGCGCCGACTGAAGTACCGGGAGCAAATGGGACGGCGGCGCCAGGAACAAATGAGACAGCCGCGCCGGGAGGCAGTCAGACAGCCGCACCGACCGATGCGCCGGGAGACGGCGGGACAGCCACGCCGACACAGAAGCCGGGATCAGGAAACTCCGGTGCGGGCAAAAAAGTCACCGTCAAGAAAGCCACGATCCGTAAAGTAGCGTCAAAAAAGAAAAAGACGCTTACCATACAGTGGAAGAAAGTCTCCGGCGCAAGCGGCTATCAGGTAAAAGCCGGCACGGACAAAAAAGCGTCAAAAGGCAAAAAGACAGTTACTGTCAAGAAAGCCGCGGTCGTAAAGACTACCATAAAGAAGCTAAAGAGCGGCAAAAGATATTATGCCAGAGTCCGCGCCTATAAGACCGTAAAGGGCAAAAAATATTACGGGAGCTGGAGCGCGGCAAAATCAGCAAAAGTAAAATAGGGGGAGGAATCTCCAGACCAGGCAGGACAGGAACAGACCCTGCGGCCGGGGAATGCAAAACAAAAGCCGGTTCGGAGCAGATTCCGGCCGGCTGTCAGACGACAAAAAATGTGAGATTTGTCAGGAGAAAAGAAAAAGTTTGTGAAATGCAAATTGATCTCCTGGCAAAAATCACTTCATAACAGGAGGATGTTTTGGAATGACAAAGAAAAGATTAGCGAGGTCACGCAAGGGGATTGCCGTTACGCTGGGGCTGTCTTTGCTGGCAGGGAACCTGCCTGTGGGGACGGCGGCCGCTTTCGCAGCTCCTGCAGAGATCGACGCCCCGGACATGGGAAGACAAACAGAGCCGGAAGCGACCGTTGCCCCGATCCGGAGCGTCAACTTAAACCAAAAAACAGAAGACGGCGGATACCAGATTGGCGGGATTACCGATCCATACGGGCTGGAGGAAGATCCTACAAAAGTAGGCGAATCCTACAAAAAGGAATGGTCTGATGGGAAGGGCAGTTACGTCTGGGCCGGCAGTTACTGGCAGGAGGATACGGACGAGGACAGCGACGCCGACACAGAGGATGAGAAACAGCCGGTGCGCTGGCGCGTGTTAGACGCCGATACAACAGAATACAGCGGCGAGGACGGCGGACATACCATGCTCTTGTTCAGTGAGAAGGCGCTAGACGCCATGAAATATAGTGAACAGGTTGGCGAAGACAAACAACACCGCGGAAATAAATGGGCGGATTCCAATATCCGCAAATGGGTCAACAGCGAAAAGGCGGACGGAGAGCCCACCTGGGAAAATAAAGAGGCCTATACGCAGGACGGACTCTTTGACTCCCTGTTTGGCGCGCAGGAAAAAAAGATCGTAGTAAAAAGCGTCAGGGAAATCGATAATACACAGAAACAGGACGGAGTGGCATATGGAAAAGATGCCAGCGGCTTATCGCAGGAAGGGCGGGAAGATTACTTCTTTTTCCCGGCAGTGTGGGAGTTAAATTCCACGAAGTACGGTTTCTGCAACAGGGAAGATGCGACGCGGTATCAGGATATCACGTGTCTGAATTTTGAGGCGACGTCATTTGCGAAACGGGTCGCTGTCGAACAGCTTTCTGTGAAGGAACGTGATTTTCCAATGATCTGGACGCGCACAAATGGAGATGAATCAACGAAAGCAAGCGGCGTTGTAGGCGATTGGGAGGTATATATCGCCGGAATGGACGCTCCTTCCCATTGCATATCCGGGATCAATGGCGATCAGGCAGCCGGCGTCGCTCCGATGTTTAATATGGATTTGTCAAAGGTATTCTTCGCGCGCGCCGCAGGCGAGGACGGAAGCGGCTATACGCCGGGCGCCGCATTTGCGCTGACGGAGGATAAGAGCGATGAGAAGAACTGGAGCGTATGCGTAGATACCGGGACGGCGTTTACCGCCTCACGGAATGGGTCGGGCAACGTAAAGGCCGGCGGCGACATAAAGGTCAGTTTAAATGCGCCGCAAGAGGGTGATTGGGATCAGATTTCCGCTATGCTTACCGATGCAGACGGCATTGTCCGGGCGTATGGAAAGGTTGCCGATATTGAGGGCGGAGAGGTGAAGGCAGGAGGAGAGACTGTCTCCGAAGTGACGGTGACAGTGCCGGAAGAGCTGCCTGACAGCGCTTACACCTTAAAAGTATTCGCTGAGAAAAACGGCGAGGACGGAAGCCTGACCAGCTATGCCAGCCAGGCGGCAGATATTGCCATTGCCGTGGCAGAGCCAAATGTCAACGTAGTAAAAGTTACGCCGGCAAAACACACCGTAAAGGCCGCTGGATCAGGGGATGAGACGCAGAAGGTAGAAGAGGGACAGGACTTTGCTGACATTACCTATACGGCGGCGGAAGGGTGGTATTTCCCAGAAGATTATACCACAGGCATTGATACTGCAGATTCCGGCATAACAGTAAAAAGAGTAAGCAGCACAGAGATCACTGTGTCAGGGACGCCGGAAGCCTCCGTGACGATCCTCCTGCCAAAGCTGTCATGGGAGGGCGCCGGCGCAAGAGGCGTCAACTGGAACAGCCAGGCGGAGGACGGCAGTTTCCGGATCGCCGGGATCATGGATCCGCAGGAGGCGGAAGCAGCCGATTCAGAATGGGCGGACGGCAAAGGAAATTATGTCAATTTCGGCAGCTACCAGCAGGACAGCGAGGAAGTGAAAACGCCTGTCAGATGGCGCGTGCTGGACGCCGATACGACAGACTATACCAGCGATGGAAGCCATACGATGCTGTTAATGTCTGACAAGATGATCTGGGCGATGGAGGCGACGCCGTGGAATCCGACGATAAGATATCCGGAGGGATATCAGACAGAAGGGATCCGCGCATGGCTCAACAGCGCCAAAACAACAACGGCGGGCTCTGTCGTACCAAAATGGTATGACGCTGTTCCGGCGTGCCAGGAACATTATATCGGCGCCGGATTCTTAGACGATGCGTTTAACAGCGCGCAGGCGTCGGCGATCGCCGTGTCTGTGAAAGAACCGGATACGAGAGAGGTGCCGCAGTCAGACGGATATCAATATAACGGCGCCCGCGGCGGAAAGATTACCGTGGACGACAGCGGTCTGTCTCAGGACGGCACAGACGACCGTTTATTCCTGCTCTCCGCGGCAGAAGCATCCAATGCGGCATATGGTTTTTATCCGGACTTTGACCAGATTGGCTCAAATAAGAGCCGGGTTCTGGAAGGGACGGCTCTGGTAGAGAATATCCAACCGTATTACAACAAATCAAATTGGTGGTTAAGATCCAGCGACTGGACGGAAGAAGCCGAAGGAACGTTAGAGGTCTCAAGACATTTTGGATACGTGAAAGGAGACGGCGTGTTGGATGATATCTCAAGCTTTTCACCTGACACGGGCGTTGTCCCGGCGTTTAATCTGGATTTGTCCAGGGTGCTGTTTACCACAGCTAAGGATTTGGACGATGAAAGACTCCTCCCGGTAGAACAGGTCACAGGCGGCAAGACATGGAACCTGAAGCTGTCTGCAGGGAAGGGCTTTGCAGCGGCGGCCGCAGGAGGAGACAAGGCGGCTGCGGGCGGACAGTTTGCGATTGCTGTCAAAGACTTAGGGACTGCGGATGAAGGAGTTTCCTATGACAGGATTGCAGCCGCCCTCACGACAGAAGACGGCGAAGTGGTCGCCTATGGGCGGATTGCCGGAGTTGAGGACGGCAAAGTCATGGCAGGCGGCAAAGAGGCAGAGACGATTTACGCTAAGATCCCGGCAGGGACAGACGCCGGGACATATACGCTGAAAGTCTTTGCGGAACAGGCGGAAAACGGCGGCGAGGCAGTACAGGACGCTGTGGATTATGCCAGCAACGTGGAAGAGATTCCAGTGACAGTAGTCGAGGGAGATTATACCGTGACTGTCGAGGCGGGCAAAGGAATTGCCGTAGAATATGAAGACGATCTGACACAGACTGTCGTGGCAGGAGAAGCGCTTGCCGGCATGACTTTTTACACAGAGGAAGGCTATTATCTGCCGGAAGGCTACCAGGCAGAAGGCGCAAACGGCATTACCGTAACAAGAGAGAGCGAGACGGAGCTGACGATATCCGGCGTGCCGACAGGCAATGCGACAATTGTCCTGCCGGACGCAGAAGTGGTGCCAGAGCCGACAGAAGAGCCGACGGAAGCGCCGCCGACGGAAGCGCCGACGACAGAAGCCCCGGCAACGGAAGCGCCGACAACAGACGTACCGACAACGGACGTCCCGGCAACGGAAGCGCCGACAACAGACGTGCCGGTAACAGACATACCGACAACAGAAGCCCCGGCAACGGACATACCGACAACGGACGCCCCGGCAACAGGAGCGCCGGCAACGGAAGCGCCGGCAACGGACATACCGACAACGGACGCCCCGGCAACAGGAGCGCCGGCAACGGAAGCGCCGGCAACAAATACGCCGGGAACAACAGCGCCGGCAGCAGAGACGCCGCCTGCAGGAGAGCAGCAGCCATCCGCAGTACCGGATACAAAACAGCCGGAGAAAGGACAGAAGATCAAAGGAAAAGACGGCGCCTCCTATACGGTGACAAAAGCCGATGGCGGAAACAGCGCCGTGTCATACACAAAGCCGAAAAACACAGGGATCGCCAGCATAAACATCCCTGCCACGGTAACGGTAGACGGCGTGAAATATAAGGTGACGTCAATCGCAGCCAACGCCTTTAAAAACTGCAAAAAACTAAAGAAGACAGTGATTGGCAGCAATATTTCCACAATCGGAAACGCAGCGTTTAGCGGCTGCCAGAAATTAAAGAGCCTGACGATCGGCAAAAACGTGACGGCGATCGGAGCAAAGGCATTTTATAAATGTACGGCGCTGACAAAGGTTACGATCCCTTCTAAAGTCAAAAAGATTGGCAAACAGACATTCTTCGGCTGCAAAAAGCTGAAAAAGATTACCTTTAAGACAGCCAAATTAAAGAAGACGACCGTCGGAGCCAAAGCATTTGCCGGGATTGCAAAAAAACCTTCCGCAAAAGCGCCAAAGAAGGTAAGGAAAACATACCAGAAGATACTCCGGGCAAAAGGCGCCAAAAAAGCGTCTGTAAAATAGCTGTTCTAATGGCAAAAACAGAAGAGCAAAAAAATGTCGGATAGGTTAGATATTGCAAACCAGATTTGCCTATACTGTAATGCCGACAGACAAAAAACAGTAATAAGTCCATGAGGACAAAGAAAAGGATCCCCGAACTGTAATTGCGTACAGTCCGGGGATTCTTCTTTTCTTTTATGGGATAGGAAATGGAAGGACTTCTCGCAGTGCTCAGTTTCGGACTGGCCTGCTTTCGGATCGGATACGCCGGAGTCCATATTTCATCAAAAATCTGTTTCGAAACAAAGATTATTTTTTGGTAGAAAAATGAGAACACTTGTGTTTTAATAGAAAGTAGAAAAAAATCAATGATATGGAGGACAGGTATGGATCAGAATATAGACAGACAAAAGAAGAAAAAGACCAGAAAGGTGATAGGGATTGTCGCGGCGGCCGTTTTGCTGGTTTTGGCAGGGGCGGCGCTTGGAGTTGGCGTTATGGAAAAGAAGATGTCGGATTCCATGAAAGAGATTGTCAAAGAGAAGGGCGCCACAGAAGATTACTTAGATTATATTAAATTGGGAAAATACAAGGGGTTAAGCGTCTCAATCGCAGCCACCGAGGAGGAGATTCAATCAGAGATTGACAGCCTTTTGGAAAAATATACGACATATGAGCAGATCAAGAAGGGCAAAGCGGTTTCCGGCGATCTTGTTTATATGGAATTTGAAGGTTTTGTAGACGGGACAAAAACGGACGACCTCTGCGAGGCGGACTACGTTGAGATCGGCAGCGGCGACTGGAGCTGGCTTCCGGGGCTGGAAGATGCGCTGATTGGCATGAAGCCGGGCGGGAAGAAGAAAATCACAGTAGATATACCGGACGGCGCGACAGGCATGGACAGCGTTGACGGCCGCCGGGCGGAACTCCACATCCAGCTGAAATATATTTGCGGGGACGCGATCATTCCGGAGTATAACGATGAATTTGTGGAGTCAATCTCAGAATACTCTACGACGAAAGAATATAATGCCAAGATCAAGGCGGATCTGGAAAAAGATTACGAAGAGGAAAAAGAGGAATATTCCTGGACCGATGCGCTGGAAAACGCGAAAGTGAGGAAATACCCAAAACGCCTGATGGAAATCGCAGAACAGGAGGTTTTGGAAGGATATTACGGCATGGCGGAGATTTATGGTATATCAAGGGACGAGGCGTTCCAGATGATGGCGGGCTGCGAAAATGAACAGGAATTTCGGGATACGCAGCTAGAAGAGCTGGCGCGGGATACCGTAAAGGAGATTTTGTTTGCCAATGCAGTGGCATATCAGGAAAAGATCAAATATACTGATGCGGATTATGACGCCGTTGTTGAAGAAGAATATCCGAAATATGAAGACGAGTATGACACAAAGGAAGCCTATGAAAAAGAACACAAGGCGCATTTGGAAAACCTGGCGCTGATCGAGGCCGTAAAACAGTGGATCAGCGGACAGACGACATATACGAAATAGCAGGCGGCCGTCTGGCGTGAGGGCGAGATTACAGAAAACGAGGCCGTCTGGCGTGAGGGCGGGATTTGAAAAACGTGGCATTGCAGGAATGAGATGATAAAAAATACAGAAAATTGGGATTAGGACACAAAAAAAACGCAGAAATGAGGGAGAATATGAAAAAGGAAAATGTAATTGACGGATATTGGTTCAGCAGGCGCGCAGATTATGAGCGCGCCTTAAAAGAGCGCGAGACAGTTGCCTATCTCAGGGCAAATACAGATATGTCGGATAACAGGGCGGTCTATAAGATTTATAAGACGTCAGTGGAAAAGAAATCGTTTCAGACAGTCTTCGGGCTTGCTTACCTGGGCGATTTGCGCGCGCAGCTGATCCGCTCCGGGACTGTGACGGAGGATATGCTCGAACCAATCCCGGCAAGCGCATTCGAGACGCCCGGTTCAGACGGAGCGCCAGGGACAAAAAAAGCGCCAGAAGCAGGAAAAGCGTCTCCGGCGGCGGTGGAAACTGCCGATAAGCATATGGCGGAGAAATACAAAGAAGCGTATGAGAAGGCGAAAGCAGGCAGCACGGTGGAAACTGTCATGATCGCAGCGCTGGTCGTTTTGATCGTGGGGATGGTAATCTTTACATATCAGAGTAAGTATTCGGTTTTTACTTATTTTACAGATTATAAAGAAAAAATGCGGGAGGAGTTAGTCGATGAGTATAAGCAGTGGGAGAATGAGCTGGAAGAGAAAGAAAAAGAGCTCGAACAGAAGCAGGAACAGAGCCAGCCGGAGCAGGGACAAGGCCGGCAAAAGTGAGGAGCAGAGCCGGTAAAGGCAGAACCTGCCAGTGTGCAGAATGGAGGGAACAGGACGAATGGACAACTTAAAGATTCTTGTAGTGGACGATGAACAGCGGATGAGGAAGCTTGTCCGAGATTTCCTGACCAAGAGGAACTTTGATGTGCTCGAGGCGGAGGATGGCGAACAGGCAACGCAGATATTTTATGAGAATAAGGACATTGCACTGATCATACTGGACGTGATGATGCCCAAGATGGACGGATGGGAGGTCTGCCGTGAAATCCGCCACTATTCGGAAGTCCCGATCATTATGCTGACGGCAAAGGGCGGCGAGCAGGATGAGCTGCTCGGGTTTGAACTCGGCGTAGATGAATATATTTCCAAGCCGTTCAGTCCGAAAATCCTGGTGGCGCGAGTTGAGGCAATCCTTCGCAGGACAAATTCCCTGGATGGAGAGGTAAAAGAAATCGGCGGGATCGTGATCGACCAGTCGGCGCATGAGGTGACGATTGACGGCAGGCAGGTTGATTTAAGTTTCAAGGAATTTGAACTTTTGACGTATTTTGTGAATAACCAGGGGATCGCCCTTTCCAGGGAGCGGATTTTAAACAATGTGTGGAATTACGATTATTTTGGCGACGCCAGGACGATTGACACCCACGTAAAAAAACTTCGCAGCAAGATGGGGGAAAAGGGTTCGTACATTAAAACCATATGGGGAATGGGTTATAAATTTGATGTTTCATAAAAAAGGGCACCGCCTGCGCTGGTGCCATGCGTTCCACTACATTTTGAGCAATTTCCTATCCCATAAAATGGGGAATGGGCTATAAATTTGATATTTCATAAAAAGGAAGGCGGCTGCTATGGCGAAAGAAAAAAGCAAACGGGTCCACTCTGTCAAAATGCTACAGTCATTGCGGACAAAACTGATCGCGATCATGATCGTTGTGATGGCGATTGCTTTTTTTGCCTTTATCGTTGTGAATTATACGCTTCTCATGCCGTACTATGAGAACAGCAAGGCTTCCCTTCTCGTCACATCATTTGATGAGGCGGGAAAGATTTTGACGGCAGATAAAGATTACATTGAAGATTTGACGGAGCTTTCGGAGGAGAGCAAGCTGCGCCTTGAGATCATCAGGGAAAATAAAGCGGTCAACCTCTATGTTTTTCGCGTTACCAACTTTGGGGGGACTGTTTTTTATCATTATGATTATCCGCAGATTGATGAGATGCAGAAAGAAATCCTTATGAACCTGACAGATTTTTATCTGTATGGGCTGTCGGAGAACGGCCAGGGCAAGCAGCACCAGAAAAGACAGCTGGTGCGCGAGGAGGATTCTTACCATATATACAAGGTGTATGATGAACGGATTGGTTCCAATTATCTGGAGTTGTTTGGGCAGGTGGACGCCGGAGCGTTTGTCTATTTGAGGACGAGCTATCAGAGCATGAATGAGAGCGTCGGCATATTCAATCAATTTATCGGATATGTGACGGTGGGCGTGGTATTGTTTGGCGTTGTGCTGATGGTACTGTTTGGCAACAGTTTTACCAAGCCGATCCTGCAGATCACAGATATTGCCAAGAAAATGTCTGAGCTGGATTTTGACGTCAAATATCCTGTGACAACGCATGATGAGATCGGAGTGCTCGGCAGCAGTATCAACATGCTTTCTGAAACGCTGGAAACTACGATTTCCGAATTAAAGACGGCAAATAATGAGCTGCAGAAAGATATTGAGCGCAAAACACAGATTGACGAGATGCGCAAAGATTTTTTGTCAAACGTATCCCATGAGCTAAAGACGCCGATTGCTCTGATCCAGGGATATGCGGAAGGGCTTCAGGAAAATATTGACGAGAGCAGCGAGAGCAGAGAATTTTACTGTGAAGTCATTATTGACGAGGCAAAAAAGATGAACCGGATGGTGCAGAAGCTTCTGACGCTGAACCAGATTGAATTTGGGAACAACCAGGTCACAATGGAGCGGTTCGATCTCGTGTCGCTGATCGATAATATCATGCAGTCCTCCGGACTGCTCGCGCAGCAAAAGGAGGCGGAGCTTCTCTGGGATCAGGAATATGCGCCGGTTGACGTCTGGGCTGACGAATATATGGTAGAAGAGATTGTGACGAATTATATCAGCAATGCCATTCATCATGTCGAAGGACAAAAAAAGATCATCGTGTCGCTCGAGAAAAAGGAAGAAACGCTCCCTGGCGGGACAGTGGGGAAAAAACTGGTGCGCATCAAGGTCTTTAATACAGGAAAGCAGATACCGGAAGAGGATTTAGACAAAGTCTGGATTAAATTTTATAAAGTGGATAAGGCGAGGACGAGAGCATATGGGGGAAGCGGCATCGGGCTGTCCATTGTCAGGGCGATCGCAGAATCCATGAACCGGGAGTGCGGCGTAGAAAATAAGCCGGACGGCGTAGAATTTTGGTTTGAATTAGAGCGCGGGAGATAATTTTCTGAAATAGATTGACGATATAGCAAAATTATGGTTTGAATTAGAGCGTGGGAGATGATTCCCTTAAATAGATTGACGATATAGCAAAAATTATGGTAAAATACGATTATGAGACTGAAATTCATTAAGGAATTTCACGGGAGGTAGCGAATGAGAAAAAAAAGATGTGTATTGGCATTCGTCATGGTCTTAGCGTTGACCGGCTGCGGCCCTGATGTACCGGATCTGTCAAAGCTGGATAATGATATGACAGGGCAGTATATGGCCGACGCCTTGCTGGCACATGATAAAAACTACAATGATTCGTTAGAGTATGATCACTCTGTTTTGGAGCCTACGCCGGAGCCGACGAAGAAACCGGCGGCAAAGAAACCAGAGACTTCCGAAAGTCCGGGAACTTCGGAAAGCCAGGGCGCTTCCGCAGGAAGCTCTGGAACATCATCAGAAGGCGGCGGGGCGACTGCTTCTGGACAGGGCGGCGAAGCGGCGCAGCAGGTGTCTTTGTCCGATCTCTTTGGCATTCCCGACGTCAATGTAAAGCCTGTTACCTATCGCGTGAAAAAGTCATACGGCACGGCCGCCGTATCGCATACGGCAGGCGACGGGAAAAAGCTTGTGGTAGTAGAGTTTCGGGTTTCTAATAACAGCCCGGCGGGAAAGAACGTAAACCTTATGAAACAGGATGTGAACGCTGAACTGGTCGTAGATGGGCAGAGCATGGGGAAGGCAATCCCGTCTATTATTGGAAACGACTTGAAATTTTTTAAACAGAGGATGAGTGCGGGGCAGAAAAAACAAGGGATTCTCCTCTTTGAAGTGGACGATTCCCTGAAAGTAAACAATGTACAGGTCAATTTCACAAAGGGGCAGAGCGCTGCGTCTGTATCTGTAAAATAATGGGGAGCCGGCAGATTCGAGCGAAGAGACGTCGCATTTCATAGGAGATTGCAAGTTCTCCTAAAAGAGGAATTTGAAATGCAGTGGAGTACAAGGGCGTCAACGCAGGTTTTGCCCTTTTTATGGACATTTGGGATGTCTTGTCCAAAGGCCGGGAGTAAAAACGGAAAAATATATCTGTCAGAAAAGCGGTTGTTGAGTTGTTTTTTGTTGTCGCATGTTCTATAATATAAAAAGAATTTGCAGCCCGGCTGACGGAAATAATGGAGGGATAAAGATGGAGACAGGAATTTTATTAGAGAGCGGAACGAATGAGCTGGAGATACTGGAGTTTAAGATTGGTAAGAATTTCTATGGCATTAACGTTGCCAAGATTCGTGAGATTTTAAGCTATCAGGTGCCGACTCCGGTTCCGAACGCAGACCCGAGGATTGAGGGGATTTTTATGCCGCGCGAGGAGATCATCTCGGTGATCGATCTGGCAGAATGCCTGAATATGAAACATCAGGAAGACACGAAAAACGATATGTATATCGTGACGAACTTTAACCAGTTAAACGCCGCATTTCATGTAAATGCGGTTATGGGAATCCACAGAGTATCATGGAGCTCCATTATTAAACCGGACTCGACGGTCAATGCGGCAGGGGCGGGGATGGCAACAGGAATTGTGCGAATTGACGGAAAATTGATCATCATCCTTGACTTTGAGAAGATTGTATCAGAGATCAATCCGGAAACCGGCTTAAAGGTTTCTGATGTGGAGCACATGCGCGGCAGGGTGAGAAATGAATCGCCAATCCTTATCGCAGAAGATTCCGCATTGTTGAGTAAAATGATCGTAAACTGCCTGGAGCAGGCGGGCTATACAAATATCACAACGACAGACAATGGGCAGGAGTGCTGGAACAAGCTGAAATCATACCAGAAAGCCGGAAATGTGGACGATAAAGTGGCGTGCGTCATTACGGATATTGAGATGCCGCAGATGGATGGACATCGTCTGACGAAGCTGATCAAGACAGATGAAGACCTGGCTCATATTCCGGTTGTGATTTTCTCTTCTCTGGTAAATGATGAGATGCGGAGAAAGGGAGAACAGCTTGGGGCGAACGCACAGCTGTCCAAACCGGAGATCGGTCAGCTGGTAGAGGCGATCGACGATTTGCTGCAGACGCAGCCCGCGGCAGAGTAGATGGCTGGATGGGAACCTGCCAGAGACAGCGGGCGTCCCTCGTCAGTCTGAGACGATGTATGCTGCAAGCCGGCGCATTGTTAAGGAGATTTTAAATTGAGTGAAGAGATAAATTTAGAAGAAGAGGACGCAAAGCTTGAAAGTGAATTGTCGGATTTAGAAAGTTTTGTGGATTTATCAGATTTAGGTGATCTGGATAATATCAGTAATATGGAATTGTTCGGGGAGCTGGGAGATATTGATGATTTGGGCAATTTGCCCGATCTGACAGCTTCGCTGCATCTGTTGTCCGGAGAAGACGGTGAATCGCCGGAAGCAGCCGCACCGGTGTCAGATATGGCAGGAGCGGATTTGCCGGAAGCAGCCGCATCAGCGTCAGATATGGCAGGAGCGGATTTGCCGGAAGCAGCCGCGCCGGCGTCAGACATGGCAGGAGCGGATTTGCCAGAACCGGACGCGCCGTTTCTCGATGGATTCCCTGATTTGGACGACATTGCAGGGCTGATGGGGGGAAGCGATCCTTCCGGGACGGAAATACCGGCTGTGGAAGACGCAGATACCGGCAAGTTGCCGGATTTAAGCGATATCGCAGATATCGGCGATCTATCAGATATCGGGAATATTGCGGATGCGAGTGAATTGTCAGATATCAACGATCTGCCTGATCTGCCCGATTTGGCGGATTTGACAGATTTGCCTGGCATAGTGGATGAGGAAGAGGACGATTTAGCGTCTTTAGATAAAATGCTGGATATGCGTTCGGTAATGCCTTCGGAGGAAAACGATCTTGCCGAGGCGATGAATGCGGTTTCAAATGATACGCTGGGGCAGATGTTTGACGGCGTAGAGGATGAAGAGGCCATCCGGAAAATGAGAGAAGAGATGTTTGCCGATTCCGACGAAGATTCCGCAGAAAAAAGCCCGGATGATATATTGGGCGGTTTGGATTTAAACGCTCTGGGACAGGAAGAGGTACCGGGGGAGAGCAGTGAAGCCGGAACAGAAGGAATGGGACTGGACGCGTTAGGCGAGACCGGGCTGGAAGGAATCAATCTGGACGGACTGGATGCGCTGGGAGGAATGGGAGCGGAACCGCCCACTTCTG
>CANQCD010000013.1 GCA_947589455.1 uncultured Lachnospiraceae bacterium
CAAGGGTATTTATGGGGGATACTGGTTCGCTGGCACTTGGCGGCTTTGTGGCGTCGACGGCGCTGATTTTAAAAATGCCGGTATTTATCCTGATCGTGGGCATTATTTATCTTGTAGAAGTGTTGTGGGTCATTCTGCAGGTGGGGTGGTTTAAGGCGACAGGGGGAAGGCGGCTGTTTCGGATGGCGCCGCTCCATCATCATTTTGAACAGGGAGGATGGTCGGAGACGAGGGTGGTTACTGTTTTTTCGGTAATAACGGCGCTTATGTGCCTGGTGGCGCTGGCAGCGCTGTGACCAGATAGATTGAAAAAGCGCACGGATGTGCTTTTTTCACAATGCGAATATGGTTCGCAAAGCGAATGAATTTGCAGAGCGAATAGATTCACAAAGCAAATAAATTTGCCTGGGATGCGGATCGGGCTGAATGGAGGAGACGATGGAACTACAGGACAAGACATTTTTGGTGGTGGGAACCGGGATCAGTGGGATTGCAGCGGTGAAACTGTTGTATAAAAAGGGCGCGCAGGTTATTTTATTTGATGGAAATGCAAAGGCAGACTGTGACGCAGTCAGGAAAAAACTTGAGGGATATGCAGAGTATAGTCTGGTGATCGGCGAGATGCCGGCGCAGACGCTTTCTAAGATTGACGTCGCAGTGTTAAGCCCTGGCGTCCCGACAGATATTCCCCTGGTCCATTCTCTGCATGAGAGGAAGATACCGGTCTGGGGGGAGATAGAGCTGGCGTATCAGTGCGGGAAAGGCAGGCTTTTTGCGATCACTGGAACAAACGGAAAGACAACGACGACTGCCCTGACCGGGGAGATCATGAAAACATATTTTGACAGTGTTTTTGTAGTGGGCAATATCGGCCTTCCCTATACGGAATATGCGGCGGAAATGACGGAGGAGTCTGTGACGGTGGCGGAGATCAGCAGCTTCCAGCTGGAGACGATACATACATTTCAACCGGAGATCAGCGCAATCTTAAATATTACACCGGATCATTTAAACCGCCATCACACAATGGAATGCTATGTTGAGACAAAATCATATATTGCGAGAAACCAGGGGGCGGGAGACATCTGTATCTTAAATTACGAGGATGCGTATCTGCGAGAACTTGCGAAAAAAATAACGGCGGATGTATTTTGGTTTAGCAGCGGACATATATTAGAACGTGGCATTTGGCTGGAGGGAGAGCAGATTGTTTACTGCGATACGGAGAAAATCCCTGTCTGTACGATTCATGACATGAACCTTCTGGGAAAACACAACTATGAGAATGTCATGGCTGCGGTAGCGATCGCACTGAAAGCAGGAGTACCGGTTGAATGCGTCAGGAAGGCAGTCCGGGAATTTCATGCGGTAGAGCATCGGATTGAGTATGTCGAGGAGATCAATGGCGTAAAATATTACAATGATTCCAAAGGAACCAATCCCGACGCGGCGATCAAGGCGGTTGAGGCCATGGTTGCTCCGACTGTCCTGATTGGCGGCGGATATGATAAGAAATCAACCTATGAGGAGTGGATCGCTTCGTTTGGGGAAAAGGTAAAGTGCCTGATCTTAATCGGGGAGACAAAAAATGCGATCGCTAAGACGGCGAAAAAGGCGGGATTTACCAATGTTATTTTGAAGGATACATTAAAAGAAGCTGTGGAGGAGAGCAGCAGGCAGGCAGAGCCTGGCGATGCGGTTTTGCTTTCTCCGGCATGTGCCAGCTGGGATATGTTTCAGAGCTATGAGGAGAGAGGAAAACGGTTTAAGGAATATGTCAGGGGATTAGTTTAAACGGGGAACAGTAGAAAGGAGGTTTGTTTCTGGATGGAACAGACTGGAAGGCGGTACCCGCCCTATCAGCAGAAGAGAAGCAGAAAAGAACAGCCGGGTTCTGCATTCATCAGGCAGTATGATTTTGCACTGATGTTTATTACGATTGGAATTGCGCTGTTTGGCGTGATTATGATATACAGCGCCGGTTATTACACGGCGTCGCTGCAGGATGATCCATACCGTTATATCCGTTCCCAGCTGTTCAGCGTGGGGTTAGGGGCGGTGCTGATGGTGATTGTGTCGAAAATTGATTATCAGCAGTATATACAGAAACTGTTTGGAACAAAGATCACACTGGTGCACCTGTTATATTTCCTGGCGCTGTTTATGCAGGCTATTGTTTTGGCAGTCGGTGTGGAATTAAACCATGCGAAGCGGTGGCTCAGAGTTGGGCCGGTTCAATTCCAGCCCTCGGAGATTTCCAAGATCGCGGCGATTGTTTTTATTGCATATATGGTGTATTTAAACAGGCGCGCCCTTGACAATATAAAAGGCTTTATCCGGGTGATGTGCTATATTGGCCCGCTGATCCTGCTTATTTTGCTGGAAAACCTAAGTTCTGCCATTATTGTGGCGTGCATTGCATTTGGGATGTGCTTTGTGGCAAGTAATAAGAAGGGATATTTTGGGGTGATTGTCCTGGCGGCCGTAGCGGGGCTGTTTGCAGTGATTTTCCTGGGGAAAGGGTTTCGCGCAAGCCGTGTGGAGATGTGGCTGGATGTAGAAAACCATGTCGGTGCATTTCAGATCCGCCAGGGACTGTATGCGATCGCGTCGGGCGGGCTTTTTGGAACGGGGCTGGGGCAGAGTATGCAGAAAAGCTTTATTCCGGAGGCGTATAATGATATGATTTTTTCTGTGATCTGCGAAGAACTGGGGATTGTAGGGGCATCCTTTGTCATTATCGCCTTTTTGGTGCTGTTTTGGCGGATTGTCATGATTGCCTGCCATGCGCCGGATCTGTTTGGGACGATGCTTTGTGTCGGCGTTATGATCCAGCTGGCGATCCAGGTATTGATCAATGTTGCGGTTGTGACAAATTCCATTCCTTCTACCGGAATCCCGCTGCCGTTGATCAGCTATGGAGGTACCTCGGCGATGATCATAATGGTAGAAATAGGGATTGTGCTGAGTGTCTCAAGGCAGATTAAGCAAAAGTAAGGAGACATCCGGGATTTGTCTGCCGCAGGGACTTATGGAAAGCTTTAGGGCAGATTAAGCAAAAGCAAGATGGAATCCGGGCGGGGGCAGGCGGTCTGTCTCTGTGCGCGGCTGTCCTGTTTTGGCAAAAGAGTGTACCAGAGGAAATAGAATGTGAGGAAGAACAAACGATGCGATGGTATAAAAAAATATTTCTCATCCTGGGGATTTTGGCAGTCTTTGCCCTGTTTGTCATTTTTGGGATGCGGATACAGAGAGTGAATGTAGAGGGCTCGGAGATTTATTCTGCAGAGGAGATCAAACAGTCTGTCTTTTCGAGAAAATATTCGGACAACGGTCTTATCTTTGCTATTTATAACAAGCTGTACGGCATGAATAAGCTTCCGTTTGTGGAAGATATTGAAGTGCGATATGATAACCTGAATACCGTTACCCTGCATGTATATGACAAGACGATCAGCGGCTGCATTCATTACATGGGGCAGTATATCTATTTTGACAAGGATGGGATCGTCCTGCAGAGTATGCAGCAGAAGAGGAAAGGAGTCCCGGTTGTGACAGGCATCCAGTTTGGCACTTTTACGATCGGCGAAAAATTCCAGGTAAAGGACGGCTCGCTTTTCCAGTCCCTTATGAATCTGTCACAGCAGATATCCCATCTAAAGATTGATGTGGAGCGGATCCATGTAGAACAGGACGATATCAAGCTGTTTTCGGGGAATATCCAGGTAGTCCTGGGGAAAAAAGAGCGGTATGACGAGGAAATGCCGGCGCTTGCCGATATTTTAGAGACGGCAAAGCGGGAAAAGCTGTCCGGCACGATCAATATGGAGGGATTTCAGACGGGGGACAAGGTTATCCTAAAGCCAGATAAGAAGAAGGCTGGCAAAAAGGCGAAAAAGAAATCAGAAGGCGAATAGGACGAATTTTGTATCCGCAGGGAATGTCAATCAAAGCATGGATGAAAAAATTAAAAAAAGAACAAATATTCTCTTGATTATTGTGCTGTAAATGGGTATTATATAGTTTGTGAGACATTACGAATATGTTTTTATTAAGAATTTCTGGTACTGTGCCGTATCGTGATGATGCTGCAAAGCAGACTTCTGGAAGAGGAGCGTTCGTTGTGTTTTGATGATTTAACATTGCGGAAAGTAGATTTAACAGGGCAGAGTGCATAGATTAAGGAGGAAGTACGTTGTTAGAGATCAAGTCAGAGAATCCGGAATTTGAGGCGAAAATAATAGTTGTAGGTGTCGGCGGCGGCGGAAATAATGCTGTCAACCGCATGGTGGATGAGGAAATCGCAGGCGTTGATTTTATTGCGATCAATACGGACAGACAGCACCTGATGAATTGCAAAGCGTCTACCACACTGCAGATTGGAGAGAAGCTGACCAAGGGATTGGGAGCGGGTGCGGATCCTGAAGTTGGCCGGGCTGCAGCCGAGGAAAATAAAGAAGAGATAACAGAACTGATCAAGGGAGCGGACATGCTGTTTGTTACCTGCGGGATGGGCGGAGGTACCGGAACCGGCGCTGCGCCTGTCGTTGCGCAGATTGCCAAGAGCCTGGGGATTCTGACTGTCGGCATTGTGACAAAACCGTTTACCTTTGAGGCAAAGAGCCGCATGAATAATGCGCTTAGCGGGATCGAACGTCTGAAAGACAGCGTAGATACGCTGATCGTAATACCAAATGACAGATTGCTTGATATTGTAGACCGCCGTACTTCTATGGAGGAAGCGCTGCTAAAGGCGGATGAAGTATTACAGCAGGGCGTAAAGGGCATCACGGATCTGATCAAGGTGCCGGGGACGATCAACCTGGATTTTGCGGATGTGCAGACTGTCATGAAAGACAAGGGAATCGCCCATATAGGGATTGGTTATGGCACCGGCGACGAGAAATGTGTTGATGCGGTGAAGCAGGCCATTTCCAGCCCGCTGCTTGAGACAACGATTGAAGGAGCTTCCCATGTCATCGTCAATATGTCCGGTGATGTGGCGTTATATGAGGCGAATGAGGCGACAACTTACATACAGGAGCTGACTGGGGAGGATACCAATATTATTTTTGGCGTGGTAGACGGCCACGACAATCAGGATTCTGTGCAGATCACAGTCATTGCAACCGGACTGCAGAATGACGGCATGGGTTCCCGGCCAAAACAGCCGGTATTCCCGACGGCGGACGCCGGCAAGCCGAAGACTAACTTCCCGACAAGACCGGGACAGACACAGGCGGCTGCCCAGACGCCAATCCGGCAGACTGCAGCAAGGCAGGCAGGAGCAGCGCCGGTGACGAGGCAGGTGTCTCCGCAGGCGCAGAGAACGGTAAATCCGGCAGCTGCGCCGGAACGCCCATTATCTACCACAGATGATGGAAATATCAAGATTCCGGAATTTTTACAGCGAAAGAGATGATTACTGCCTGACAGAAATCGTTTTGACGACATCCCGCTGCGTAAAATGCAGGGTGAATCCATACGCAAGGCAAATAAGATTTGCGTTGGATGGGGATTGCAGGTAAGAGAAATTAGACATTCAGGAAGGACCGAATAGAAAGAGGCTGTTCGGTCTTTTCCCGTTTTCATTGCCCGGTGCGCTGTCAGGAAGAAAAGGTGTTGTGCCGCCGGCGTCAGCGATACAAAGTAAGCTGTGGTTTTATCTTTAGCAGTTGCCATGAGAAAAGGTGTTGTGCCGCCGGCGTCAGCGGTACAAAGTAAGCTGTGGTTTTATCTTTAGCAGTTGCCATGAGAAAAGGTGTTGTGCCGCCAGCGTCAGCGGCGGAATAATGAGGGATTAGAATGGATAAGGAACAGGAAACGCTTTGGAAAACAGTGAGGAACAGAACCTGCGTCCGAGTTCTTCTGCTGTTTATCGGAGTTTTTTTGGTACAGATTGCCGCACAGATTTTGTGCATGGCCGGCGCTATGCTGTATTATGCGGCGTCTGGTGCAGATATGGGACAGGCTGTGAAACAGATCCAGGGAAATGAGCGGTCTGTGCTTGCCTGGATTTCCCTGGCGGGCGCTGTGTTAAACGGGGTATGGTGCGGGATTTTATATCGAAAATCCAGCTGGAGACAGGAGAGGTTTGATTATCGGAGCGCGTTTTGCGCCAGAAATCTCTTTTGCATAGCAGGTATCGGCATCGGGGGCTGCGTTGTGTTTGCGACTCTTTTAGGCATGATAAAAGGCGTTATGCCGGAGACGTTTGCCGATTACGACCGTGTGATGGACAGTCTGATGGATTCATCCAGCAGTGTGACGATGTTGTATGTCCTTTTATTTGGACCGATAGCGGAGGAACTTGTATTCCGCGGCGCTATCTTAGACCGGCTCCATATGGCATTTCCGTTTTTGGGGGCGAATTGTATCCAGGCTGTGCTGTTTGGCGTTTACCACATGAATCTGATCCAGGGGCTTTATGCGTTTGCACTGGGGCTTTTGCTGGGGCGGCTTTGTCAGATGACAGGGAGCATCCTGGCGTCTGTCATCGCACATATTCTGTTTAACAGCACCAGTTATTTTGAGTTTATGTTGCCGGAGGCGGTGAAAGGTTATTTTGTTTTTGGGGGATTTTTTCTGTTTGCGGCGGGGATTTACCTGGCGTTTCAGCGGAAGGGGAACCCAGAGGAAGAGAATCGATAATGCGCCCGGCTTGCCACAGCTTAAAAACTGTGGGAAAAGAGTTACCATATCAATATAAATGTGTTATAATAGAGACAACGACAGATTTTAATATAAGAGGGATATGTTAGGAGGTCTGCGGTGAAAGAGGACAGGAAAAAAATAGCTATTTGTGTCGCAAGGATGCAGAGTGATATACGGAAAAAACATATACAGGCGATCTGCCGGGAGGCTAGAAACAGGCAGTATGATACATTTATTTTTAACGTATTCTGCACAATGGATTATACGACCAATTTCGCAAAGGGCGAGGCGCATATCCTGGATATGGTTCCCATTCATAAGCTGGAAGCGTTGATTTTATTTACAGAATCTTTTTTGAACATAGAAGTAGCCATGAAGCTTGTAGAGCGGGCGAGAGAAGCAGGCGTGCCGGTTATTTCTGTTGATTATCATCTGGATGGCTGCTATAATATCATGTTTGCCTACGAAGAATCTTTTGAAAAGATCATACGCCATGTAGTTGAATTTCATGGCTGCAAAAAGGTTAATTTTATGGCGGGATTTAAAGGCAACACATTTTCTGACGCCAGGATCAGGACGTTTCAAAAGGTCTTAGCGGATAATCACATCGAATTTGAAAAAGACAGACTGGCATATGGGCAGTTTTGGGAGACGCCGGCGAGAAAGAATTGCGAGCGCTGGATCAAGATGTGGGAAAATGGCGAACAGGAGCGGCCGGAAGCGATTATCTGCGCAAATGATATCATGGCGCTGACCGTGTGTAATGTTTTGACAAATCACGGTATCCGCATACCGGATGATATGATCCTGACAGGATTTGACGGGTTGGAGCTGGAGCAGTATTGCACGCCGCGGCTGACTATGGCGAGGGACGATCTGGAGCTTCTCGGCAGGGAATTTCTGGATATGGTCGACAAATGCGGTCAGGAGGCTGCAGAGCCCTATGAAGTCCGCATTCCGTTTCAGACGGTCTTTTCTGAATCCTGCGGCTGTGAGCCGATCAGGGAATGCAATTCAAATGAGCAGATCATGTATCTGTATGACAGAGGAGCAGAGATGCGCACGCGCTCTACAGAGACTTTTTTGATGATGTCAGAGCTGACAGATGGGTATTCTGCAGTAGATATGGCCAGGAAATTGAGCCAATATAAGGATATGATGGGCGTAGATTCCGCTATGATATTTTTAAACAGGAAATTTTATTCTGAGACAGACATTCCATGTGAAAATCTGGGCAAGGAATCAATGGTTCTGCTGGCGCAGATCCGTCAGGGAAAATATACCGCGCCTTTGATTGAAATTCCCAACCACAAGGAATATGATGCGATGCACTGGATGTTTCAGGAAGTGAGTCAGGTCGTGTTTATCCCGTTGCACTGTCTGGGTGAAAATTACGGATTCCTGGCAGTGTCTTATGAGGAAATCAGCAAAGATATCGGCGCATTTTATGAATTTATTTTAAGCTTTGAGCAGGTGCTGGGGATCATACGCCGGCAGTCTCAGCTACATAAGGTGTATATTACGGATATGATGACCGGACTGAGTAACCGGCGGGGGTTTTTCTCGCTGCTGGAAAAGAAGATCAGGGAGCTTCAGGGAAAAGAGAAAGATATCCTTCTCTTTCTGGCGTCCATTGATATGGATGGGCTAAAATATATTAATGACAATTACGGCCATCCGGAAGGGGATTTTGCGATCAATACGATTGCCCGCTTTCTGAGAGGGAGCGTGGAACGCTATCAGGGAGCGGAGGGGATCTGCGCAAGGTTTGGCGGGGACGAATTTATGATCGCGATCGTGGATGAGGAATGTATTGCGGATACTGCTTTTTTCGATGATTATGAACAGGAGTTAAACAAGCGGATCGAGCAATTTAATAAGCGGACGTCAAAGCCCTATCAGCTGGGCGTGAGTACCGGGACTATTTACCGCCGGATCGTTGATCAAGATGATGTGCACCGTCTTTTAAAGATGGTCGACGACGTTATGTATGAATGTAAATACGAGCATCATCTGAGCCGCGCGGTCAGAAGCAGGGATATGATTTGGGGAGAGACAGAAGAAAACAGCTAGGAGGAACAGACATATGGCATGGTATGACAATGCAGTATTTTATCACATTTATCCGTTGGGGTTATGCGGGTGCGCAAAGGAGAATACAGGGGTTCCAGAGAGCCATTTTGACATTTTGAGGCAGTGGGCCAGACATGCCTGCGATTTGAATTTTACCGGGATCTATATCGGGCCGCTCTTTGAGTCTGCGGGGCATGGATATGAGACGACCGATTATAAAAAGGTAGATATCAGGCTGGGGACAAACGACGATTTTAAAGAATATGTAGCATATTGCCATGAAATCGGGATGAAAGTGATCGTGGATGGCGTTTTCAATCATGTAGGCAGGGAGTTTTTTGCATTCCGCGATCTAAAGGAAAAAAGAGAACAGTCGCCGTACTGCAGCTGGTTCTGCAATCTGAATTTTGGCGGGAATAATGAATATAATGATGGATTTTCTTATGAAAACTGGGGCGGATATAATCTTTTAGTCAAACTGAACCAGAGAAATCCGGAAGTACAGGATTATCTGACGGATGTTATCCGTTTCTGGGTGTCAGAGTTTGATATCGACGGAATCCGCCTTGACGCGGCCGATGTGCTTGACTTTGATTTTATGAAAGTGCTCCGGCGGACGGCAAATGAGGTAAAGCCGGATTTCTGGCTGATGGGCGAGGTGATCCACGGCGATTACAGCCGCTGGGTCAATGACGAGATGCTTCATTCTGTCACAAATTATGAGCTGCACAAAGGGCTGTTTTCCGGACATAACGATCACAATTATTTTGAGATCGCCCATTCGATCAAGAGGCTGAATGATCTGTGTCGGGGGCGGAAACTTTATACCTTCCTGGACAATCACGATGTGGCGAGGATTGCCAGCAAATTAAATAACAAAGCCCATTTGCCGTTAGTGACGATTCTTTTATATATGGTTTATGGGATTCCGTCCGTTTATTACGGCTCAGAGTTTGGCATCGAGGGAAATAAGGAAAAAAGCTCAGACTGGAATCTGCGTCCGGCGTTAAATCTGGCAGAGTACGGAGAGGATTTGGAGAAAAATGTTGTAACCAGACTTTGCAGAACGCTTGGAGCGCTGAAAAAAGAATATCCGGAGCTGTCAGAGGGGATGTATAAGGAACTGTATCTGAGAAACCGCCAGTTCGCTTTTGGCAGGATTGGCGATGGAACAGAATTTGTAGCCGCATTGAATAACGACGATCATGCAGAAACTTTTGAAATCCCATTGGATGTGCCGTCGGAGGGGGTAGTGGATCTGTTGGAAGACTGCTTTGGAAAGCCGACGGAGGCGGAGCTGACCGGTCATGGGACTATCCGTGTGACTCTGGAGGCTAATACAGGAACTGTCCTTCTGGTGGGACAGAAGGCAAAAGGGACAGTTTTGCCAGACAGTGGGAAAGATTCTGCGCCTGCGGCAGAAAGCGTTGCAGAGCCGGAAAAGACCGTCCTTTTATCTGCTATGGCAGGGCGGGAATATATTGCAGAATCACCGCAGGATATTGATGCGCTTTTGTCAGAACTGCGAGGAAAGCTGTTAAAAGAGCTTGGAGATACAAAGAAATTAATTATAAAGTAAAAATGAAAAAGGGCGTTCCTCTACATCTCAAAGCCCTCCCTTAGGAGGGCTTGCAATTTCCTATCCCATAAAAAAGGGCACCGCCTGCGCTGGTGCCCTTGTGTCCCATTCCTATCCCATGAAAAAGGCTGTCTTTTTTCCAGAATCTACTGGATTGAAAGACAGCCTTTTTGTCTGTGTTTTACCGTCGCAACGGTTCTGTCTGCGTTTTACCACAGCGTCTTTGTTCTGTTTTACCGTCACAGCGTCTTTTATCGGATTTTACTGAAAGAATTTTACGCTGTCTTCCTGTCCATAGACAGCATATCCGTCAAAATCCTGCGCCTCCAGTTTTGCGAGAAATTTTCCGAGCTTTTTGGGGCGGGCGATGACAGATACCATATGATCTGCACGCAGTTCTTCGGCGTAGGAGAGCGCGTCGGCGTAGTTTTCTGTATCGTAGAATAGGGCGATGCGCTTTTTTTGTCCCGGAATGGAAAATCCCTGTTCGGAAAGAATCCCAAAAATCCGTTCAAATCCGATGGAAAAGCCGACAGCGGGAATGTCTTCATTTAAGAATTTTCCAATCAGGTTGTCGTACCGGCCTCCGCCGGCAACGGCGCCGTTGTAGCCGGCGGCCTCGATCTCGAAGATCGTTCCGGTGTAATAGCCCTGACCGCGTACCAGCGATGGGGTAAATATGATCGGGAAACTGTCTCCGGCAACAGAAGAAACAGTGTCTAATATATATTTCAAATCTGTGGTATATGCAGTGTCGCAGACTTTGCCGATATTTTCTAAATTCAGGCTTTCCCCCTCGAACAGGGAGAGGAATCTCTGGATGCCAGTCTCTGAAAAGGCGGCGTCAGACAGTTCAGCCTTCACGCCGTCCAGACCAATCTTATCCAGTTTATCAAAAATAATGGCAATCTTTTCATGGTCTTCTTCTGCAAAACCTGCATACGAAAAAATGCTTTTTAAAATACGGCGATCGTTGATCTTTACTTTAAAGTCCCGGATGCCGATTGTCTGCAATGCTTTGGTCGTGGTGAGGATCAGATCGACCTCTGCATCCGGAGAGGCGTTGCCGATAATGTCGATGTCACATTGCATAAATTCCCTCAATCTGCCCTTCTGCGGACGTTCCGCCCGGTATACCCGATCCATCTGGATTACCTTAAACGGCGTCAGCAGAGAATTTCTGTTGTTTGCAAAATACCTGGAGAGGGGCAGCGTCAGGTCATAGCGAAGTCCCATATCAGACAAAGTTTTTTCCGTAGCGTCTTTGTCCTCAAGGGCAGAAGAGAGTTTCTGGCCTCTCTTTAATATTCGAAAGATGAGGTTTAAGTTCTCGCCGCCCTCGCTTTTGTCTAAATTGACGGCGTCTTCTATGGCAGGTGTTGTAATGCGTGAAAACCCTGCATCCTGATATACGGATAAAATAGCGTTTCCGAGATAATCCCTTAACGCCGCTTCCTTTGGTAAATAATCTTTTGTCCCTTTGACTGGAGTTGCTTTCATAATCATGTCCTTTCTAAAAAGCCTGTTTTCGGCAGCCTGTAAGATTCTGGCGCCGTCTTTAAGGAGCTGTGCCGGTTTTCTGGAAAGTCGTTTCCTGACCTTGAAAAATTTCGCCCTCTGACCGCAGTGGGCGGATGGCTGGCACAGGCACGTTTCTTTTGCATTTTATCATAAAATAGGAAAGTCAGCAACTGGACGGCAAAAGCAGATGCTGTAATATCTGTATATAGTGCAGAAGCCGTATTGTTGTTTGACAATAAATAAAGTTTGTATTTCAATCCCCTTTTATCATAAAAAGATACGATCAGAAAGAAGGCAGCCCAGGGGGAGGGGGAACTTCGATTTTCGATTGGGATGGCATAGAGCTGGCAGAGCGCTTACGATTTACATTTTGACTTATGGACTGGAATAGTGTATGATACATAGGAAGATTGTGCTGTCTGACTTTTGCGGGCAGTGGAAATAGAGCCGGGCCGCCGGTGAGATAACGACAAATGGAGGAAATATGGACAAGAAGTTAAAAGTAGGGATACTTGGTGGTACTGGAATGGTAGGGCAGAGGTTTCTCTCTCTGTTGGAAAACCATCCGTGGTTTGAAGTGGCTGCGATTGCGGCGAGTCCGCGCAGTGCGGGGAAAACATATGAAGATGCAATAGGCGGACGCTGGAAAATGCAGACGCCGATGCCGGAAAAAGTCAGGAAAATGATTGTCCAGGACGTCAGCGATGTAGCTGGGGTTGCGTCTGGCGTTGATTTTGTATTTAGTGCAGTTGATATGACAAAGGAAGAGATTAAAAAGATAGAAGAAGCGTATGCAAAGACAGAGACGCCAGTTGTATCAAACAACAGCGCGCACAGATGGACGCCGGATGTGCCGATGGTGGTGCCGGAGTTAAATCCAGAGCATTTAGAGGTGATCGCGTCCCAGAAAAAGCGGTTGGGAACAGAGCGCGGGTTTATTGTTGTAAAGCCGAACTGCTCTATTCAGAGTTATACGCCGGCGCTCCATGCATTAAAGGAGTTTGGCCCAAAAGAAGTGGTTGCCACAACATATCAGGCGATTTCTGGCGCGGGCAAGACGTTTAAAGACTGGCCGGAGATGGAGCATAATATTATTCCTTTTATCGGAGGCGAGGAGGAAAAGAGCGAGCAGGAGCCTCTGCGCATTTGGGGAAAAGTGGAGAATGGCGAGATTGTAAAAGCAGACGGGCCGGTGATCACGACACAGTGTATCCGCGTACCGGTTTTAGACGGGCATACTGCCGCTGTTTTTGTGAATTTTGAGAAAAAGCCGACAAAGGAAGAAATCCTCAAAGCATGGAAGGAATTTAAAGGACTTCCGCAGGAGCTTGATCTTCCGAGCGCGCCAAAGCAGTTTATCCAGTATCTGGAGGAGGATAACCGCCCGCAGGTTGCCCTGGATGTTCAGTATGAAAATGGAATGGGCGTTTCCATGGGACGTCTGCGTGAAGATCTTCTTTATGACTGGAAATTTATCGGACTTTCCCATAATACAGTGCGCGGCGCGGCAGGCGGGGCTGTTTTGATCGCGGAACTTTTGACGGCGAAGAAATACATTACAGCAAAATAAATGGCGCGCCGGCCGGGCAGAAAGGGGAACGTTATGGGTAATAACAGATACCGGATTTTAATAAAGGGGATTGTACAGAAGGGGAATCGTTTTTTAGTTGTGCAGAAGTGGTATGACGACAATATTGTGGAGCCATACCAATGGGAATTTCTTGATGGGACTGCTGAGTTTGGAGAATCTCCGGACGCCGCTGTTGTCCGTATTGTGCAGGAGCAGACGGGGCTTGCTGTTGTCGTTGACAGGATTCTTTATACATGGACTTTTATGATGGGTTCGGAGTGTAATTTAGGGCTGACATATCTGTGCATCACGGATATGGATGAGGATTCCGTGCGGCTTTCAGAAGAACTGAATGCTGTCAAGTGGATTTCCGGCGATGAATTTGAGGAATATATCCACAATAAAAAAATGTTAGAGGATTTGGAAAAAGCAGAGTTGTATTAGAGTATACGGAGGCATCTGCCGGCGGCGAGCCGGCAGGTGCTCTCTGTATCTATAGGGGCACACGGAAAGGAAAGAGAAAAATGAGCCGTATATTGATCAGGCAGGGAAGAGTAGTCGATCCGGCAAGCCACAGGGATGCGATCGGCGACGTGATGATCTGTGATGGAAAGATCGAAGAGATCGCACCGGAGATCAAGAGAGAAGCGGATGTGATATTGGAAGCGGCAGGAAAGGCGGTCATGCCTGGATTGATTGACCTGCATGTGCATTTAAGGGAACCGGGTTTTGAATATAAAGAGACTGTCAAGACTGGCGCTGAAGCGGCGGCGAGGGGCGGCGTGACGACAATCTGCCCAATGCCGAATACGAATCCGGTCATTGACAGTCCGGAGCGTATCAGGGATTTGTTGGCGAGAGCAGAAAACGCAGCGGTGCATATCCTGCCAATCGCAGCGGTGACGCTGGGGCAGAGGGGGGAGGAGCTTGCCGATATCGCCGGAATGAAAGCGGCGGGAGCGGCAGCGTTGAGCGAGGATGGGAAATCGGTTATGGACAGTCTGCTGTTTTATCAGGCATTGCAGGAGGCGGCAAAAAATGATATCCCGATGTTTTCCCACTGTGAGGAGAAGAACCTGGCAGGCGGCGGTGTGATGAATGCAGGGGAAAAGGCGGAAAAGCTGGGGCTTCCGGGCATTACAAATGCGGTAGAGGACGTGATCGCCGCCAGGGACATTATTATGTCAAAAGAAGCGGGAAACCGGCTTCACCTGTGCCACTGTTCCACAAAAGACAGCGCGCTGTTTATCGCGATGGCAAAAAAGCAAGGGCTTCCGGTTACTGGAGAAGTCTGTCCGCACCATTTTACAATGTCGGACAGTGAGATCACAGAAGATCATGGAAGGTTTAAGATGAATCCGCCCCTGCGTTCCAAAGAGGATGTAGAGGCATTAAAAGAAGCCTTGAAAAATGGCGTGATCGATGTGATTTCGACAGACCATGCCCCGCACGGAGCCGAAGAAAAGAATCAGTCAATGCGTTATGCGCCTTTTGGGATTGTGGGGCTGGAGACTTCTTTTGCACTGGGGTATACAGAACTGGTAAAAGGAGGGTATCTTACTCTTCCTGAACTGGTGGAAAAAATGAGCGTCAATCCGGCAAAAATCCTGGGGATTGATAAAGGAACGCTGTCAGTGGGCAGCGCCGCCGATGTGGTGATAGCAGAGCTTGATACAGAATATGTCATTGACAGCAGGGAGTTTGCTTCCAAGGGGAAAAATACGCCGTTTGATGGGAAACGGGTGTATGGGAGGATTGAGACGACTATTGTGGATGGGAAGATTGTCTATCAGAGGAAAAGAGAAGCAGAGAGGAGATAGAAGATGATCAACAAATTAGTAGAGCAGATTCAGAAAAAGAAAGCGCCGGTTGTTGTAGGGCTGGATCCGATGTTAGCCTATATTCCGGAGGAGATTCAGAAAGCGGCATTTGCAGAGTATGGCGAGACGTTAGAGGGGGCGGCGGAAGCGGTCTGGCAGTTCAATAAGGCGATAGTGGATGCAGTGTATGACCTGATTCCGGCGGTCAAACCGCAGATTGCCATGTATGAGCAGTTTGGGATTCCGGGACTTGTGGCCTTTCAGAGAACGGTTGATTATTGCAGGGAAAAAGGCCTGATCGTGATCGGAGATATCAAGCGCGGCGATATCGGTTCAACCTCTGCAGCTTACGCAGCAGGACATTTGGGAAAGGTAACTGTCGGCAGTAAGTCATATGCCGGTTTTAATGAAGATTTCGCCACAGTTAATCCCTATCTGGGCAGCGATGGGGTAAAACCGTTTATTGACGTCTGCAGGGAAGAGAAAAAAGGGATTTTTGTCCTGGTCAAGACGTCGAATCCGTCCAGCGGTGAATTTCAGGATCAAAAGATTGACGGAAGGCCGCTCTATGAGCTGGTTGGGCAGCAGGTTGACAAATGGGGGCGGGACTGCATGGGAGACGACTACAGCTATGTCGGCTGTGTGGTAGGAGCGACTTATCCGGAGATGGGAAAGATTCTTCGCAAGATTATGCCAAAGGCATATATCCTGGTGCCAGGATACGGCGCCCAGGGGGGAACGGCAGAAGATTTAAAGCCATATTTTAATGAAGACGGGCTTGGCGCGATCGTAAATTCTTCCCGCGGAATCATTGCCGCATGGAAAAATGAAAAATATGCGGAGTTTGGCGGGGCGCGTTTTGCAGATGCATCGCGTAAGGCAGTCTGTGATATGATCGCAGATATCAACAGCATTTTTTGATGTGAAAAAAGAAACCAGGAAGTGAGGCTGTGTTTTTGTGCCGTCGGGCACAGCTGCGAGAAAGGGGCGGCACAGGAATGAGGATTTGTATGGCAGAAAAGAAAAAGTGCAGCGCAGTGATCACGGAGCAGCGAAGGCTGACGCCGGATATTTTCAGCATGTGGCTGCAGTTTCCAGAAGAATATAATGTGGCGGGAATGGCGGCGCCAGGGCAGTTCTTATCATTGTACTGCCGGGATGGAAGCAGGCTGCTCCCACGGCCGATCAGTATCTGCGAGATAGACAGGGAAGGGCGGTGGATCAGAGTAGTTTACCGTCAGGCAGGCGAGGGGACAAAAGAGTTTTCCAGACTGCGTCCCGGTGAGACGATCGATGTGGTTGGACCGCTCGGGAACGGCTTTCAAAAACATTCTGGGAAAAATCTTCTGATCGGCGGGGGGATTGGGATTCCTCCTATGTTAGCGCTGGCAAACGAACTTTCCGGCGAGACGGAAGTTGTTTTGGGATACCGGGATGGGGCGCTGTTTTTGAAAGAAGATTTTGAAAAGAGCGGCGCCGCCGTATATGTTGCTACAGAGGATGGGAGCGCTGGGACAAAGGGAAATGTGATCGATGCGATCCAGAAAAATCACCTTAGCGCAGAATATATTTATGCCTGCGGTCCTATCCCAATGCTTCGCGGAGTAAAAGAATATGCGCTGGAAAAAGGGATTTTGGCGCAGGTCTCAATGGAGGAAAAAATGGCATGTGGCATAGGCGCTTGTTTAGGATGCGTCTGCCAATCGGTATCAAAGGACAGCCACAGCAATGTCAATAATAAGCGGGTCTGCAAGGATGGACCAGTGTTTGATGTGGAAGAGATCATACTTTAGGAAATGAGGAGGAGGCAGAATGAATTTATCAGTGGATTTTGCAGGGGTAACGATGAAAAATCCCGTGACAACAGCGTCGGGAACATTTGGCTCCGGTGCGGAATACAGTGGTTTTGTAGATTTAAGCAGGCTTGGCGCAGTGACGACAAAAGGAGTGGCAAGCGTGCCGTGGCCGGGAAATCCAACGCCTCGTATCTGTGAGACGGCGAGCGGCATGTTAAATGCGATTGGCCTGCAGAATCCGGGGATCGATCTGTTTTTAGAGAGGGATATTCCATTTTTGAAACAGTATGATACCAAGATCATTGTCAATGTCTGCGGGAAAACGGAAGAGGAATATATTGAGGTGACAGAGCGGCTGGCAAAAGCAGAGGTGGATCTGCTCGAGATAAATATTTCCTGTCCCAATGTGAAAGCGGGCGGGATTGCATTTGGACAAGATCCTAAACTGGTGGAGCGGATCACGTCGCGGATCAAGCGGAAGGCAAAACAGCCGGTGATCATGAAGTTAAGCCCGAATGTGACCGACAGCGCCGAGATGGCGAAGGCTGCCGAAGCGGGCGGCGCAGATGGGATTTCCCTGATCAACACGCTGACGGGAATGAAGATTGATATTTATCGCAGAGGATTTGCGCTGGCAAACAAGACCGGCGGCCTGTCCGGTCCGGCGATCAAGCCGGTGGCGGTGCGCATGGTATACCAGGCGGCTCATGCGGTAAAGATTCCGATATTGGGTATGGGGGGAATCCGTACCGCAGAGGATGCGCTGGAGTTTATTATGGCGGGCGCTGCGATGGTCGCTGTTGGAACAGCGAATTTTAATCATCCGTCGGCTGCCTTCGATGTAGTGCAGGGGATTGAGGCGTTTATGCGTAAACAGGGCGTAAAGGACATCCGGGAATTGATCGGGTGCGTAGACTAAGGGATTGTCAGCTCCGTTCCGGCATCCAGACGCGCATCTGGTTTTCACCGCGGTTGCCCCAGGTATAATAGGGCACTGCGGTTGCCGTACATGGTTTCCAGTCTGGCGTCTCCTCGGTATAGAGTGAGTTGGTGTCGTTTCTGCGGTATGCCTCTGCGGTTATCGTGACAGTTCCGTTCAAAAGCTGTCCGTCCCACGGGGACGCCTGGAGCGTTCCGCCGGATTTTAAGGAAAGGGACAGGATATCCTTTTCATTATCAATCCCCTCAAAGCAATAGATCAACGGACCTCTGGAGAGCGCCACCCTGCCGGTCAGGGCAGGTACCCTGGCAGAAGCGTAAATATAGTGCGGGGCGTCGTCGAGTTTTAAGCAGACGGCGTCTTTATTTTTTACAGTCAGAAAAACATAGCCTTGTTCTGGAGAAATTTCTACGGCTTTTCCGTTTACGGAAAGGGCGTACGATCTGCTCCATCCCGGAATCCTTATCGCAAGCCTGCCGTCTGTCTTCATCGTATAGGTAATACAGAAATCATACGGATATTTCGTCTTGCAGTGGAATGCAATCCCGTTTTTTGCAGCGATATCCCCTTCGGCAAACAGATGGCAGAATACGGTATCTTCGTTTTCCCCATAGGCATAACTGCCAAGGGAGTTGATCAGTCTTGCGGCATTTGGCGGACAGCAGGCACAGGCATACCACTTTGGGCGTGTCGGCAAAACGTGGCTGTGCGTCTGTATCACTCCGGAAATACCGGGATTTACTTCCAGAGGATTGACGTAAAAGAAACGCTTTCCGTCAAGCTGAATCCCGGCGAGGACGGCATTGTAAAAAGCGCGTTCCATAATGTCTGCATATTCACCGTTTAATTCATTTTCTAACATGCGCGAAGCAAAGAAGATCAGCCCGATCGCTGCGCAGGTTTCACAGTACGCAGTGTCTCCCGGAAGGTCATAGTCTGTGCTGAATGCTTCGCCGTGCACGGTTGAACCGATACCGCCAGTTACATACATCCTGCGCCTGGTGATGCTTTCCCAGAGCCTGCGGCAGGCGGCATACAGGGAAGCGTCGTCTGTGGTGGAGGCAAGGTCAGCCATGCCGGTATAGAGATAGACTGCGCGGACGGCATGACCGACAGCGTCTTTTTGCTTTCTTACCGGCAGCCCGCTCTGCTGGTAATCGTCGTCGTCGCCGTTATTGCCCCATACTGTCCAGCTGCGCTGTTTGGCTTCCTCGCGGTAAAAGTCAGGATTCTGTCCTCTGGTATTGATAAAGTATTCTGCAAGGGCAAGACAATGTTTCTTTCCCGTCAGATGATACATCTTTAACAGGGCGAGCTCAATCTCTGGATGTCCCGGAGCGCCTTCGTTTTGTTCTGTGATAAAATGGTCGTAAATATGCGCTACATTTTTTTCCATCACCTGCAGGAGCGTATCCTTTCCGGTTGCTTCAAAGTAGGCGCACGCCGCTTCGATCATATGTCCCGCACAGTAAAGTTCATGTCCTTCTAATAGATTGGTCCAGCGTTTTTTTCTGTCCTGGATCGTATAGTAGGTGTCCAGATAGCCGTCCGGTTCCTGTGCGTCTGCGATCACTCTGATCAATTCGTCTGCGGTGTGTTCCAGATTTTCATCCGGGCAGCAGGCGAGGGAATAAGCGGCGGCTTCTAACCATTTTGCAGCGTCGCTGTCCTGAAATACCATGCCGTAAAATCCGTCGCCGGCGCCTTCGCCGCGCAGTACCTTTCCGGCATTGATAAAGTTCTGGATCACATGGCTCTTTTGGGCGTCTTCTATCTCGTCGCAGAGAATCTGATACTGGTAGGGAATCACAACCTCACGGATGCGTCTCTGATAGTCTCCGACAAAGCCCTCTGCCCTGTATGCTTTCACAGAAAGCGGGTGTTGTGTTTTCATAGTGTGTCTCTCCCTTCAACAGGTATTGGTGATTAGGTAATTGTGAAATGATTCAAAATGCTGTCTTGTATTGTGTAAGATGTACAAAAACCATAAACAGGTATTGACAGTTTTTTTGTCTATAAGTTGAAAAATCACGCCGCTGCGCTGCTTTTTCACAGTGGGAAATCAGGAAATCCCCATTTCTTTCAACACAAAATCCTCATTATATTCCGGCGCATACTTTTATACTGCCCATCTTCCAATACAATCTCTGGGGCTTCCTGGCAGGTCTGGCGAAATGTATACATGCTCTTTCCCTGCCCGAACGGGTCGGACAGGCAGACAAAGATCACATACGATTTCTTTAACTCGCTGTCTTTTTTCCATTATACCGGGCTTCGTTCCTTTATGCAATTGTTAATTGGATGCAATTGTTGATTGCATAAAATCATTGATTATATAAAATTGTTGATTGAGGTGTTTTTTGATAAGGGATCCCTAACGAAATCCCTTTCGGTTTTTCCGATTTCTTCAGAAGTTTCCGACACATCTTTTAAGTAATAAAAAGTGATTAGAAAATACTGATTACTGATTTATAACATATGTTTTTGACTGTATCAACAAGTGTTTTACAAAGAGATTCGTGGAAAAATAATTGCAGGGATATATTGAAAAGAGGGAATTTTTGAAAAAAAGTAATCCACCTATGTGTTATACTTTATTATCAGGCAAATTACGACTTGTAAACCATGGGATTTTTGGAAAAGACGTCAGATTAAGAAAGGACAGGAGAACAATATGATCGAGAAAAGTAATCTGGAAAAGCAGATTGAAATGGGAAAAGGCATTGCGGAAAAGTACGGATTAGATGAATTGAGTGATGAGTTTGAACAGACTGCAGAAATAAATCAGAATTACAAGATGAGGATGTTGTTTATCGGCGGTTTTAGCGCAGGAAAGAGCGCTTTGATCAACTGCATGATAGGAAGTGAAAAATTGGCGGAGAATCAGGCGCCGGAGACTGCTATTGCAGCGGAGGTATCTTTCGGTGAAGAAGACGTTTTATTTGCGGTTGATCTGAATGGAAATGCGGTAGAATATACAGATACAGACGTCTTGGATGTCAATGAACTTTCCCATTTGGAATATACATGCAGCAGTGAAAATATGAGAAAGATCAAAGATTACGTCCTGGTTGATACGCCGGGTTTTGATTCCGGGATTGAAAGGCATAACAAGGCTTTGATGCAGTATATTGGTGACAAAGGGACGGCGTTTATTTTTGTTGTGGATTGCGAGAGAGGGACTTTGTCTTATTCGGCAATCAATTATTTAAATGAAGTATCGCATTATAGTAACGATATTGCCGTGATTATTAATAAATGCGATAAAAAGACAGATGAAGATATCGAAAAAATTAAAAAACATATCAACGAATTAATTATCGTAAATTGTGGAAAGGAATGTCCAATTATAACTACGTCAAAATATGATGAAGATGTGGCTTCTAAGATTGCAGAGCTCATGATGCAATTTTCCCCGCAGGCTTTGTATGAGAAAAATATGGGAAATTATATAAACAGTAAGGTACAAAAACTGGTCAGAAGTCTTAAAACGATTGAGAAAAATAAGACGTTGGATGTAAGCAGCATAGAAATGGAGATAGAGAGAAGGGAAGCAACACAACGCAGTCTTATTGAAACAATGAACAGACAGAAAGAAAAAGCAAGCAGAATGTTCTGTCAGAAAGCAAAGTCGGCAATTCTTGAGAAGGTAAATATACAATTAAATCATAATGTGAAAGTGCTAGCCACGGCTTATAAAAGCGGATTGGATTCTTTTCAGGAGAAAATTGTTTCAATCGTAAGGCCAATCATAGTAGGAACAATCGAAGAATATGAGCCGATTGCATATGAAAATATTTTAAACGATATTAAAACCGAAGATTTGGGGGTAGATGTGAGCCTGGATGAGGAATATATAAACAGGCTATTAGGTGTTGCAAAGACAATGGTCGACGGTGCATCTGCGATTGTTGAAAAATTTTCAGACATTCAGACAGCAGATTCCCAAAATCGAAAAAAAAGGGAGAACGTATATAAAGTTTTGACTTCTGTTTTGGCCATTACTACGAATGTGATCGCACCTATTTTGGAGTTATTGATCGTATTTTTGCCCGACATTTTTGGACTGTTCAAAAAGCGAATAGAAAGCAGCCAGGAACAGAAGCTGATGGACGCTATCCGTCAGGATGTCATTCCACAAATAGTATCAAAACTAGAGATTGAATTGGATAATCCTCTGGGAAAAGTTGGATCAGTTATTGTAGAAAATGTGGAGCAGAGTATTTCTGAAATCATAGATTCCGAGACGGAAGCGCTGGAGCAGGCGAAGAAGCAAAAAGAGCAGAGAGAACAGGATTTTGAAAAATTTGTTGCAGAGTTAAGGGAAGATATTGCATTGTTTGAGTGATTCAATACGTTGGAGAAAATAGGTTGAAAAATCATGTTGATGCGATGATTTTCCACATGGCTAACAGTCAGGCATTTACTGTAGAAGATGGAATAAATGCTATGTTTGCTCAACTTCAGGAATCTGATTCTGAAGTTGAGAATATTAGTGATTTGTAAGAAGAACTTTAGTTTTTTGGAGCGCTCACAAATAGCTTTGACGGCACGCCGCCGTCGTGCAAAACGCTTCGGAATGGAGGATTTTATGACATACGAAGAGACTACAGAAAAAATAATAAAAGGATTAAAACAGTACAAAGATTTTTTTTCGACAGAGTATTTTCTGGATTTTGAAAGGAAAGCGACAAATCTGAAAGAAAATATAGAAGAATCTTTAAAAGAGGGAAGATTGTTAAAAATAGGCATTGTAGGGGAAATGAAAGCGGGAAAATCCTCCTTCCTAAATTCGATGATATTTGATGGGGAGGATATATTGCCTAAAGCCAGCACTCCTATGACGGCTGCATTGACTAAAATCTACTATGCGGATAAGAATACGGCTAAGATTGTATTTTACAATGAAAAAGACTGGGAAAGGGTGAAAAGCTATTCAGATGAGTGCCTGAAAATACTGGATGAGGAATATGAAAAATATCGGGAGGATTTAAAAGAAAAGAAGCCTGATATGTCTCCAGTGACAAAGCAACAGTATAAAAATAATTGTGAAATGATACCAGATCAGTATAAGAGCTGCAATGAGCTGGTTGAAATGGCGAAAAAATCAAATATTATGATTGAAGAATGGCTGGGAAAAGAAAAAGAGGTTGACTGCAGTAATTTTTCGGATGAACTAGATGATTATATCGGTGTGGACGGAAATTATACTGCTATTGTCAAATATGTTGAGCTGGGTATGGATAACGATGCCTTGAAAGGGCTGGAGATTGTCGATACGCCGGGGATGAACGATCCGATTATAAGTCGTGGGGAGATTACCAGACAGTTTTTACAAAAATGCGATGTTGTATTTTTGTTGAGCTACACGGGACAGTTCCTGACACAGGAGGATATCAATTTTATGACGGAAACGCTTCCGCGAGAGGGAGTGAATAATCTTTTAATAGTTGGAAGCAAGCTTGACTCCGGAGTTATAGATAACAGCAAAGACAAAGACTTTATAACAGCGGTCAGAAAATCCAAAAAAATATATAATAGTCAGGCCGAGGCACATATTGAAAAAAGCATTCGCAATGAATATAATGGTGAGATTCTGCAGAAGATTAAGGAGTCGTTGCCGCCGTCATATGTGTCTTCTCTGGTGTATGATGTAGCAAGAAAAAGAAGCAAAGGGATTTCGTTATCAAAAAATGAACAAAGAATCATCGATTTATTTAAGAAGAGATTTGACGGTTTTTCCGAGGAAGAACGATTTTTGTTGTCTTTTTCGGGGATACCGCAGGTTAGGGTGAAAAAGTTAGGAGAGATAAGAAAGCATAAGGATCAGTGGATTGAAGAGAAAAACAGTGATATCGTAAAAAACAGTAGAAAGCAGCTGTGCGGTATCATAGAACAGATAAAAAATGAAGTCGATACAAATTATTCTAAATTAGAAAATGGAGATATCAATCAGCTGGAAAGGCAACTGCAGTCAATCAAGAGCGCTTTGAGTGATATGAGGAGATATATTGAAAATGTATTTGAAAAATATATGGTCGATGCAAAAAAAATATTAAATAATATGAAAGTGGATATCGATCAGGAAATAGGTAACTACCGCGAATTTAATATAAAAAGGGAGGTCGAACAGGATTACGACGTTGTAAAGACCGGTTTTATTTTTAAAAAGAAACAGGTAATTCAGACCAGCAGGACTGTTTACAGCGCAAATATAACGGATGTGATACAAAATCTGCGGAATTACATAATACGATGCAAAAAACTGGTAAATGAGACTTTTGACAAGGCGGTCAATATCAATCAGTTAAAAAGAGATATTAAAGACGTGATTTTCAATGTATTTGAAAAAACGGGAAAAGATTTTAATGAAGCAGATGTATTGATTACGCTGGATATCGTTTTGGGAAGAATACTAATTCCTAAGTTAGAGATTGAAGTGACGGAATATGAAGGTATGATTATTGATTCTTTTTCAGGCACCAGCGTATCCGGAGAGAAAGTAGAACAGCTAAAAAGGCAGGAAGACAGAGTTTTGGATCAAATATCAGGGAATATCAAACGACAAATAGATGAGTGTGAAAGTAAGGTATGCGATATAATGAAAGAGCAGTCAACAGTTTTTGTTGACAATGTAGTAAAAACTCTTGAAGAAAATATAAATCTGCTAAAGAGACAGCTATCCGACCGAAAAAATAATCTTTGCAGATACAGGGAATTACAAGATTATTTATTAGAATATTATACTGAAATAGATAAGATGGAGATATAGATATGGAAAGAGTGAATGCATGGGATGGGGATGATTTATTTGACGAAGACGATTTGTTTGATGAGAACAATCTGACGCCGGACGATATTGGAGAAAATAAGTATCTGGTTGATAAGGAACAGGCGATCAGGCTGATTGGCCGGATTATCCCTTTGGCTGAGCGGCAGAATTATGCGGAGGGCAGGAAACTAAAAAGAATTGATTCAATCATGGATGAAAAATTATTAAGGAAGTTGAAATATGTTCGGCTGCCGAGAGAGACAGAATTACAAATGGAGATATCGAGTCTTAGAAAACGTCTGTCACAGGAAAAAAAGTACAATGCAATAAAAAATAAAGCGATTGTGGGATTTGGTGGGAAATTTAGTGCGGGAAAATCAAAATTTATTAATTCCCTGCTAAAGATAGAGAATCGCTTGCCCGAAAACCAAAATCCGACAACATCAATACCGACATATGTTGTGAGGTCGAGTGACGAAAATATATGCGTATATACGAATTTTAATGTAGAACAGCTTATTGATGAAGATGAGTTTGGCGCGTTGACACATAGTTTTTACGAGACATATAAAATAGGCTTTTCCAGCTTTATTGATTGTATTATTGTAAATGATATAAATATGCCGTATGAAAATATAGTTTTTCTGGATACTCCGGGATATAGTAAAGCAGATGTGTTTTCCGGAAATGAGGGGGAAATCACTAGATCCGATGAAAACAAAGCATATCAGCAACTTTCCGGCGTGGATTATTTGATATGGCTGATTGATATTGAAAATGGTGAAATTAGCAGTTCAGATATTGAATTTATTAACAGATTAAAGTTGGCGACGCCCATTTTGTTTGTATTAAATAAAATGGACAAAAAAGCGGACGAAGACATAGAAAAAATTGTCAGAAAAGTAGAAAGCACATTAGAAAGCAAGGGGATTTTTTCGTATGGGGTGACGGCGTATTCATCATTGTTTGGGGAAGAGTGGAAAGATGATGGTAAAATCAATGCTTTTTTGGATATGGTGTCCGAGGTAAAAGAAAATAAAGACGATATAAGAGTAAGGTTAAGAGAGATTGAGGAGAGCATACGCGAGAATATAGATAGTAAACTGAAAGAAATAGAGATGGAGCGGGCAGATATCTATGAGACGATTAGTGACAGTTATAGTATCCTGGAAACCAGAGGGCTGATTGAGATGTATGGAGAGAGTTTAGAAGACTATAGAAGGGTAGTTGAATGTAAAAATCTACATGAAAGGAATACAGAGGAATTGAATCAATCCTTAAAAATGTATTATGGTGATGACAAGTGAAATGCGATGAATTGATTACTAATATTGCAAAATATATGGATGAAAGCATTCTTACAGAATATTCTGAATTGGATAAGTTTTATGAATTAAAAAAATTAATACAAAATGATCTTGCAAAAGCGCTTGACGATGGATTTTATACGGACAGTTCTTCCGTCATAGCCAGAATAAATGATTATTGCGCTGGGGTGCAGCATATAGAATGTAATCCGTTTTTTTCGGGGAAGAAGATCATTAATGTTTTTGCTAAGGTGAATGACCTCAAAAGAAAATGGAGCGGATTGTTGTATTTGCCGGATAATCTGATGGAAAATCAGGCAATTCCAATGATTTTGGTTGGGAATACGGAAGTAGAGGATGTAAGGATTACTGCTGTTAATTACACTGATCAGCCAATCAATTTGACAGTGGATGAGTATCTTGCTCTAATCAGAGATGTCAAAGAAGCCAAAATAGAGTATAGGCGGTTAGTGAAATATTTTATTGTTGAGAGCAGCCGTTATTTTGAAAATCTTTGCCTGGGCATCTGGCCGGATGAGATGATAGATCATGACGATTTGTGCCGTCATTTTGTGGACAGAGCCGTTCAGAATATTATGGTGGCAGGGACTGTGATCAGAGCACGCCAGCGGTTATATGCATTAAAGGGGATTCCGGTAGATATTTTCTGTGATGCCAAAGAACAGGACAAAGTACAAAATATTTTATCAGAAGACCAAAAGAAACAGATAAAATTTTATGATAATGATACATTGGAGAAGCGGTTTGAAGCTGTAAATGCCGTGTCGTCTCCCATTAGTTTGGAAAATGCCATTGATGACATCCTGTTGGATGTGAATATATTTTATGAAAAAAATATCCAACATTTAGCAGATATCAAAAGAATGCTCAAAAATGATTCGGGGAGACTGCCGAAAGGGGAAGTAAAAGAGAAGATAGAAAATTACATAAGTACAGTGGAAAAGCGAATCGCAGAATATGAAGATAAATTGCAGGAATATAAAGAGGTTTATCAAAATATTTTGCAAATCGCCTGTCAGTTGCAGAATATTTTGAACGGAAGGGGGGAAGAGCAAAATGCATTGAAGACGCGGTATTTTGACAGGCATTTAGAAAGTATATTTTTTAAGTATCTGGCTATCAATGACTTTAATCGGGGAGAAGAATGTTTCTGGTGTATGAAAGATAGCCAATATCATCATGCTGATATTTTGAAAAGTTATATAAAGTATAAAAAAGGTGAGGCGCTTTCGCGTTCAGAATGGGTTGAGATTGCCGATTGTAAGAACGTAGATAATGGACTTCGGCTGGAGGAGGAGTATTTAAAAACGATCATATCGTTGATACCGGAGTTGCGGTATCCCAAAGAATATTATTTCTACGGGAAGCGGCTTGTCGATGAACAGCAGTATCTAAAAGCGGCAGACTATCTGAAAAAAGCGTTGGCGGGTGGTTATGCGGATGCCGGAAAGGAATTATTGGAGTTATCGCTGAAACATCCGGAGTGTGACATTACAAAGCAGCAGTTGGCAGATATGCTGATCCCAGATGCAAATTCTTTTGTCGGGATGGAAGAATTGGAAGAGGGTGATAAAGACCGGGCAGTTGTGAATTTAAAAATTGCCGCGGCAAAGGGAAATCTGGATGCGATTGCAATTCTTGCAAAATGGCTGTTTGAAATTTGCAAAGACATTTCTGAAGATGATATGAAAGAGGAAGATAGTCAGGAAAAAGTGGGTACGGTGATTGGCTTATACGATTATCTGAATAGGCAAAATGACGGATCGAATTATAACGAGCAGATCGGATTAATGTACTGTAAGCTGAAAGATTACCGAAGAGCCCTGGCATATTTGAAGGACATGGATACTCCGGAAGCAGCTTATCAATGCGCACTGATGTATGTACATGGTGATGGAACGGCGGTTGATCTGCAAAAAGCGTTAGAATATTGCAATAAAGCAGGTGATTATGCGCAGGATTTAAAGGAAAAGATAGAGACCAAACTGGCGAAAGAGCAAAAATCCAATTATTATCAGGAAGATTTTTCAAGCAATGTAGAAATATCTTCTTCTGATCCTGAGAGAAGCGGCTTTTGTTTTATAACGACTGCGGCGTGTCTGGCTCTGCATGAAAGGAAGGACTGTCAGCAGCTAAATATCCTGAGGGAGTTTCGGGATACGTATATTTCAGATGGCGGTACAGGGGATTTATTGATAGATGAATATTATCGAGTCGGTCCTCTGCTTGTTTCAAAGATTGAACGAGGCTGGAATCCCATGGCGGTATATTATATTTTGTGGGAGTTTTATATAGAGCCCAGCTGTGAAGCAATCAAGCAGCATAAGCGGGAGACGGCCAAAAACATATATATTACTATGGTTAAAAATTTATGTAGACATTATAGAGTCCCATTGAGGGAAGAAGTAGTTGCTTGTTATCATTTATTTTAAGTATGGAGGTGTTGCGAAGCATGAAAAACAAAATAATTTATCCCATTGTGGATGAAAAGCGGGAAAAAAGTATAAGCGTTTGCGAAGAGAGACTGATCTATGCAAATGAAACTTATTTTTTCTCTCCGCATTTCAAACGATCAGACGAGGTCATCGAAGGTGTGACAAGAGGGTACATGACGAAAGAAGGTATCTTGGACAAACTTACTAAGAAATTTTTTGTCAGACAGGATTTTGAAAAAAAGAAAAATCTAACGACGGAGATAAAAAAATTGCTATCAGATTTAAGGAAAGAGGACAATGTAATTAGCCCGAAAGATATTTTAGCGGTTTATAAAGCAAGAAAATATACGTTATTATTTTCTGGCGACAGGTTACTGTCTGATTATCGAAGAGACGATACGCACGAGATGTTGGTTTGTTTCGTCAAAGATGCAGAAATTTTAAAGGAAGGAACGATCAAAGATAATCAAAGAAATGTTTCATATGAGGATTGGGGGGAATTTCCAGAGGAGGTTATTAAATTTGGTCTGGAATTAAAAGAATTAAATTCTGCGGTTGACATTAAATCGGAGAAACATCCTTTAAACAAGGAAAAACGGGGGGTGAGAGAAAATTATTTAAATATTCTTGTGAATATTGCGCTATTTGACGGAGAATTATCCTCCAATGAGGTGGTTCGGATTGAAATCTTATCCAGATTATTGGGAATTGACTCTATATCAGTGCTGAAAATGATATCAAACGGACTAGAATTGCATGATAAATACAAGGATCAAAAAGAAGGTTATATTAACAAAACATTAGAATATTTAAACGAGATTTCAAAAACATATTATTATATGTTGTATCATGACGCAATCTCATTTAAATTATTAGAAAAAAGAGGGGGGGTTACAGAAAAAGAGTATCCGGATAAATTTTTGGATTGTTTGGCAAAAGAATGTGCAATTCCGGCTGAATTTCGGGGAAAGTACTATGATTCAATACAAAAATTGATTGTGAGTTCATATGGATTAAGACATATTTTAGAAGATGAGTGCGATTTTGCAGGTGTTGGGAGAAATAAAGAGGTTTATGAAAGCCTGGCGGACATCATCGAATATGAGTATGATTTACAAAAAGGATTATTAAGGTAACAAGACAAAACAAGGAGGATTTTAATATGGCATACCAAGATAAATATATTTTTCGCGTAGAGTGCAAATGTGAAAATGGGATAGAAGTTATTTATGAAAATAAGCAGGGGGTAAAACTTTATGAAATTCCAGAAAATTTTAAAGAAATCGTGTACTACAACGGAGCGGGGAAAAGTTTTGCGTATTCAAGTGGAATTATATTAAAGGAACGTGCAGACGAGCCGCTTTCTGAAAAAGAAAGCGAACAGCTACGTTCATTGAAGGATGGAATTGATTATAAAGAAATTAAAGATAACCCAAGTATGAGTTATTCTGATATTACGGAGAGTGAAATGTTTGAATTTCCGGAAATTTCTAAAAATATTTTAGTTTCTCCGGATAATGGCTTGTGGGCATATCACGGCTTGAGAAAATTGAGATTTCGATTTGAAGACCTTCAGAATAGAGGAGAGGAATGGGAAATTTCTGCAAATCTGGTCTTTGATCACAGGGACAATGATGAAATGGTAGCTGTCAGCAGCGGCAGACAGGATATTCTCCAAAATACAAAATATACGACGAATACGAGTAAGAGCTATGAATTTTACGTATATGTAGATACCAACAAATTAGGAGATAAGTTTGAAGGGGAATTTGCCAGCAAACAGAAAATATTGTTTTCCGGTCACATCGAAATTAAATTTCGGCGTACGATCGAAGACAATGAGAATGACGTTATGTATCTATTTCCTGTTGAACTGCTGGTCAATAATACAAATTATGATGCGTGTAAAAAACTGCAGAAGAATAAAGTAGCTGTCGATTTTGGAACTTCTTCCTCCTGCGTCGCCGTCAGGGGAGAGAACGGCGTTGAGCTGATTACGCTTTCTGCTTTGGATGATAATGCGGACGTCAATATATACGAAAATCCGACCTGCGTGATGATTTATAGATGGGAAGAGATCTATGAGCAGTGGAAGTTAGAAAATGAGGCGCTGCCGCTGATCCTAAAAGGAGATCTGGATGAACATAAATTGGGCCAAAAATCTGTGCAGTTTGATTTTGGATATTCCGTCAAGGAGCATTTGCGGGAAGTGGATGACGAGCAATTAAATTCAATCGTGACAGAAATAAAAATGATACCGAAATATCTCGATGAGGGTGAACAGATATCAATTAGGCCATTGGTGCCTCAGGGGAAAAAAGTGGTTCATCTGGTGGATTCGCATCAGGAACAGGATGACGAGCATTTTGATATCATCGCATTCTACGGCTACATTTTAGGCAAGGCGATCAACCGGGTGGAGAGAAACAAGATATATACAAAATTCCAAGTTACCTATCCGGTTAAGTTTAGCGAGGCAGTAAAAGAAAAGGTCAGGGCTTCGCTGGAATATGGTCTTCAAAGGTCTCTGCCGCTGCCGCTAAGAACTGCAAAAAATGAGAAGGACAAACCGGTATTTCAGGTTGAGATGGATTATCCAGAGCCTGTCGCATATATTGGATCCGTATGCGGAAAATATTTAACCTACGATGACGAAGATCCGCAGGCGCAGATCTTTGCCGTATTTGATTTTGGAGGCGGTACGTTAGATTACTCGTTTGGTATTTTTGCACCGGATGAACAAGATTCGCTCAGCAGTGATATCTATGTGCTTGGCGTCGATGGTGACAGCGACGTGGGAGGCGAGCTGTTGATCAAAAAGATGTCATATTGGTTATACACTTCACCGGAAAACATGTCCGTTTTCGTGGAAAATAAGATTCCGTTTGAAAAACCAGCGGGAGAAACCTTACCGGACGGCTGTCCGGAGGAATTGTTTAACTCTTCCGCAGACGCCAAGTCGAATGTCAGAAAGATCAATGAAAGATTTACCAGGGATATTTTCCAGGGCACGCCAGCCAGAAGTTCTGAAAAAGCGCCAGCCGCAAGTCCTATAAAAGCTACGCAGGCAACGAGTAAGGTGATGATGCTGAAAAATCCTTCTTCCGAAACCGCAAGCGAAGAGAGTGAGGGAGGCACGAGAAAGAAGACAAAGCAGGTTGTAAAAGCTGGACAATCCGGAAAGGTTACTCTGGTTGATATTGACGGGAAAGAGGTGGACGTTCAAGTTACCGTTAATGAAAAAGTTTTGATGGAAAAACTGACAGAGGTTCTTCGAAGAAAGGTAGGCGATTTCAAGGATGTCATGAACCGTACCTTTGAGCAGCATA
>CANQCD010000014.1 GCA_947589455.1 uncultured Lachnospiraceae bacterium
TGTGACAGCAAATATAAATAGTGATACAGATAAGGGACAGCGGCGGAAAAACGGCGGCTATCTCTTAGGCGTAGTTGACAGAAAATACAGATTACGGCAGCCTCGAAAAGTGCTATTCTATCTGGATCTGCTGGGACAATGTGCCGCAGGACAAACAATTCAGCATATCCGTGATTGAAATGAGCAACACTAAAAATTATGGGAAATGCCATCCGGCAAGAGAAAACTACGACATGCTGACCCTGGTCATCATCCGTCTGGGGGACGCCGTTTTTCAGGAGATTTCTGCTTTTTCACAGCATAATCACACTTTCGTTATAAATAAGGCACTCACAACAACTTTACCCGATATAATACGTTACTCTTTAACATAGAAGTTTTCGGAAAATCCCATTACAGAAAGCGGAAAAATCCGGCGGCGATCTATTATTACGAAAACGGAAAAATCCGGCGAAAAGCAGATACTGTAATGACTTTTTCTAAATAGTCTGCTACAATAAAGGAAAGGATTATAGACTTATAAAGGAGTGTCAGTATGGTAAAACGTTATTTTGTCAGAACCCGCTCTCTTGAGGAGGGCATGAGGATAGACCAGAATATCAAAGACCGCATGGATCGCATTTTAATTGCACGTGGCACAATACTGGATGAATATTTAATCTCTTCTCTGCAAAAACTGGGCGTAGGCGGCGTATATGTCAGCGAAGGGGAAGAAGATCCGGCTGTGGCGCCGAAAGAACCGGAGAAACCACTATGTGCAATGGCGATCAACAATATCTCAAAGCTGCGCACGCCGGATCCGGCCAAGGTGAAGCTAACAGAAAGCGTCAAAAAAAGAGTATCGGAAGGAATCCAATATCTGTACAATAATTCAGATTCGGAAAGCTTTGCCAATACTACCAGCAGCATCACAAACGACCTGATGAAAGCAATCCAGGACAATGATGCGATCGCCGTAGATATCACCGCATTAAAAACAAGCGATGAATATACATTCAAGCACAGCGTTGACGTCGCAACTATGTCCATGATCATTGCAAAGGAACAGGGATTGAGCAAAGACGATATCTACAAAATCGGTATCGCCGGGCTGCTCCACGATATGGGGAAATCAAAAATCCCTCTTGATATCCTGAACAAACCGGCAAAACTGAGCGATGAAGAATTTGCAATTATGAAACAACACACAACGATGGGCTACGAGATTTTAAAAGAAAAAGAAGAATTTTCACCGGAAATCTCTTTTGCCGTACTGCAGCACCATGAAAAAGCAAACGGTCGCGGCTACCCGCTCGGAGTGACTTCCGACAAGATTGTGCCATATGCTAAGATTTTGTCCGTTGCGGATGTCTATGACGCCCTGGTCACAGAACGCCCATATAAAAAATCATTCTCTCAGCGCACCGCTGTGGAAATGATCATGTCCATGACAGAAGAACTTGACATTACGGCGATGAAAAGCTTTCTAAACAGCGTCATCCTTTATCCGGTCGATACAATGGTCACGTTAAGCAATGGGGAAGAAGCGCGCGTTGTCAAGAATAACAGCGGTTCTGTACTGCGGCCGACTGTTGTAAGCATTGAGACAGGACAGGTTTACGACCTTGCAAACGACTTAAACTGCGCCAATTTGATCATCAAATAGCTGTTGAGGAGTAATGCGCCCTGCGCCACTACTCCTCAACATGCTCTATGCCCTGGCTTAAAATCGTAAAGACATGCTCATCCGCCAATGTGTACAAAACGATTTTCCCCTCTTTCCGGTATTTGACCAGCCGATTCTGTTTTAACACCCGCAGCTGATGGGAAATCGCACTCTGCGTCATATTGAGCAGGCTCGCGATATCATAGACGCACATTTCATTTTCATACAGGGCATAAAGGATCTTGATTCTGGTGGAATCTCCAAACACCTTAAACAGGTCTGCTAATTCATACAATTCGCTCTCAATCGGCATCTTGTCCTCAATCTGTTTCGCCGTCGCCTCATCAATCGTCATATAATCATTTGTTTTCTCCGACATACTGATTACTCCTTTCCTGCTTTTTGCGCAGCATTCAGCTCTTCTGTTTCTGCCTGTCCCGGATATGCAACCCCTCAGCCTTTCCGCTCCAGCCGTTCTAACGCCTTGCGCGGGATTTCTCCGGAAGTGCGGATATCCAGAATGCTCTCTGTCTCCGTTGCCGCATTTTGATACCAAATGGAGGCCTCTGGAAAATCTCCCCTGTCCTCATAATATTTCCCCAATTCACAGCAGACTTCTGCGCAAGAAGAAGTCGCCGCATCTTTTAAGGCATATCCAAAAAACTTTTCGACGTCTCCTTGCAAACGATACGCCCTGACCAATACGCTGATTGCCTCTTTCAACTCATCCATGCTGCGCTCCTCTTCTGACAGCGTGCGCCGAAAAACAGGAATTGCCTTTATAAAATCTGCATCTTCTCCTGAGATATACAGTTCCATTGCATACATATGATGAAGTTTTTTAGACAAACGCCCTTCTCTGCTGCCCGCTGCAAACAATGCCTCCAAATCCCGCGATGCATGGTTGCTCTCCGGCACATGCTGTATTTCAATCTGACTGTCAAACACAACCGGATCTGTCCGAAGCGTTTCGTGGATTGGATCTATCCAGACAAATTTGCGCAAACGGCGGTAAAGCTTAGGGCGATATTCCTTTTCAAAATTATAGACAGTATTATTTTCTCCGCTGGTACAATAGAGCATCTGCACAATCTCTACTTCCGGCAAAAGTACATTTTTTAACTGCAGCAGCCGGTTTCTATTCTCTTCATCTACAAATTCATCAGCATCCGCAGTATAAATATATTCCTTTGTCGCCTTGGATGACGCAAAATTTCTGGCGTCGGAAAAGCTCCCAGTCCATGCAAAGTCATATACTTTTGACGTATATTTTGACGCAATCTCTTTGGTATGGTCTGTCGATCCCGTGTCTACTATGATAATTTCATCCATGACTGGCAAAAAGCTGTCAAGACAGCGAGCCAGCACGTTCTCTTCATTTTTAACAATCATACATAAACTAATACTAACCATCTCGGTCCCTGCTTGTCCTTTCTGCCGCCCTCGCTTCCACGAACCATCTGGAGCATCTTCTTTTTTCACCCGCCTGTTACCTGCAAAAAAGAAATCGAAAATCTATCTCAGCTAAAATAGAAATCCGCTCTTTTTTCGCCCGCCTGCTATCCGCAAAAAGAAATCGAAAATCTATCTCAGCTAAAATAGGAATCCGCCTTTTTTCTATCGCTATCTGCAAAAAAGAAATCTATTCTTCTATGATATCTTCTGCCTCTCCGTCCTCTGGAATATCCTCCGGGATATCTTCATCCAGCGGCTCTTCTTCCGGGATGTCCTCCTCTGGCTCTAACGTCGGCTCCGGCGTCGGCTTTGGCTTGGCTGTCGGCTTAGCTGTTGGCTTCGGCGTTTTTTCCGGCTTCTTCGTTTCTTCCGGCTCTTCCGTGACTTCTGCGGCGTCCGGATCCTCTGTTACATCCGGATCGTATTGCTCATCATCATAATCCTCCCCATTATCATAAGAACTGCTTTGGGGTTTTCCTTCATAAGGCTCAAATTCAGCCGGCTCCAGCCCGGAATGGATTTCTTCCATATAATCATGCCAGATTGTCAGTGGATATGTATTTCCATACAAGTCGCCCAATGTCTTTGGCGTATCAAAACCAACCCATACTACAGTTGTGTAGTACGGAGTAAATCCGCAGAACCATCCATCTTTCTGGTCTGTTGTTGTCCCTGTTTTTCCAGCGGACACCATGTTTGTCAGCCCTTTTCCCGCCGCAGTACCGCGAATCAGCACGCCTGTCAGGATATCTGTCATTGTCCTTGCGGCGTTTTCCTCGTAAACTTGCTTCTGCTTGCGCCCGACTGTATTTTTTGCCACAACATTGCCGCGGCTGTCTGTAATCTTTTTGATACAAGTCGGCTCCCGGAAAATCCCATCATTGGCAATCGTTGCATAGGCGGACGCCATCTCTACCGTGCTGACGCCGTTTGTCAGACCGCCCAGGGAAGAAGCCAGATAATAGTCATTATCGACAATCTGTGCAAAATTCATTTTTAAAACATAAGACAGACCTACTTTCGGAGTCAATTCTTCAAATAATCTCCACGCCACGACATTTTTTGATTTCTCCACTGCGCGCCGCAGAGGAATCTTGCCCTCATATGTGTTGCCTGAATTTTTGGGCCCGCCTTCAAAATAGGTATCGTCAACAATCGTATCCGGCGTATAGCCGCGTTCCAGCTGCGGCGTATAAACTGCCAGCGGTTTGAAACAGCTTCCCGGCTGGCGGTAGCTCTGAAATGCACGGTTTAACGTATAGCCTACTGCATTTTTCTGTTTACGCCCGCCGACGACAGCCACGACAAACCCGGTTTCATTGTCAATACAGGTCGCTGCTCCCTGCATTTTATAAACGCCGTCCGACGTCTTTTCCGTAAATCCTTTTAACGTCTGGTTGACAGAGCGCTGCAGTTTTTTCTGCTTGGATGAACTGAGCGACGTATGGATGCGGTATCCACCAGTGTAAAGCGCGCTGTGGCACTCATTATATACCTTATTATATTCCTTGTTATACTCCTCCCGTTCCTCGTCATTCTTAAAATTATATTGGAACTCAAATCCCTGCCGCTTCATCAGCTCCTTCGTCGCACAGGAAATCGCATATGTCGTCATATAATTTTCCGTCTTCGGAGGCTCTGCCGGGTTCAGGATGATTTTCTCATAATATGCGTCACTATACTCTGCCTCGTTGATTTTCCCCTCCTCTAACAGTTGCTGCAAAACCCTGTTTCTCCGCTTCATTGTATTGCTGAAATTCTTCAGCGGATCATACAGTTCCGGCCGGTTTGGTATTGCGCACAGGAAAGCAATCTCTGATAAATCCAGATTCTTAGCCGATTTGCTAAAATATGCTTTGCTTGCCGCTTCAATTCCAAAGTGCCCGTTTGCAAAACAGATATTATTCATGTAAAATTCCATAATCTCATCTTTGTCATACCGCCGTTCCAGCTCCAGCGCAATAAACATTTCCCTGATCTTACGCTCTTCCGACTTTTCATTCGTAAGCCAGATATTTCTGGCAAGCTGCTGGGTAATCGTGCTCCCTCCCCGGGAAAAGCTGCTGTCGCCCTTCATCTTTGCCTCGACATAAAGCGCTCCCGCCTTTGCTGTCGCCAGAATGCTGATGCCAGAATGCTCATAAAAATCTCTGTCCTCCGTCACCACCATACAGTCAATCGCTGCCTGCGGGATATCTTTAAATTCCAGATAACTGCTGTCCTTGTCGCCGCGGAGTTTGACCAGCACTTTTTTGTTAGAAGTATAGATGTAACTGGTCTCGGAAGCCCGGAATGTACTCGGTCCCGACTCCTGCACTACCTTCTTTGCCTCTTTTTTCCAGCGGAATAAGTCATCTCCATACTTAAAATAAAAAATAACCAAAGCAGCCAACACGCCCAGCAAAAGAATCAGGAAAAATATTTTCAAAAACAAACGGAATTTCCTGAATTTCTTTTTCTTTTTGGGCTTTTTCCCTGCTGTGGCATCTGCGGCTGCACCAGATTTTCCTGCGCCGCCCCTGCCCGCTGTCTTTCTCTGCGCTGTGCGCTGTCCCGCGCCGCCCGCTGTCCTTCTCTGCGCTGTGCGCTGTCCCGCGCCGCCCGCTGTCCTTCCTTGCACTGTGCGCTGTCCTGCGCCGCCCGCTGTTCTTCCCTGCGCCGTGCGCTGTCCCGCGCCGCCCGCTGTTCTTCCCTGCGCCGTGCGCTGTCCCGCGCCGCCCGCCGTTCTTCCTCGTGTCCTGGCCTGTCCATTTCCCGCATAAGCTCCCGCCCTTCCAGAATTTCTCCTCTGGGCATTCTGCCTCTCCTGCATCTCTTGCCACTGTCTATCTAATTCCTCCATCGTAGGAATATTTAACATCGGTTCAAAATCGTTATTGTCATTATTCATCGAATCCCTCCAAATAAAAACTGATTCACCCGCTATACCGCTGCGCAAATAATGATGAAAGGTTCTGGCGCCTGCGCCAAACCATGAATAGTACCATAATACCACATTCCGGCCGATATAGCTACTATCCAAAAAAGAAAAATCTTTTAGCCAAAATAAAAAATCCTTTACCAAAAAAGAAAAATCCTCTAGCCAAAACAAAAAATCCTTTACCAAAAAAGAGAATCCTTTTGATCAAAACAGGGAAAAATCTCTCATTCCATGTATATGCCTTCCATTTACTGGTAATACTTTCTAATGTCACACACCTTGTTACATAAATTAGTTTTGCGCAGACTGATCAAACAGGGAAGACAGATTTGAAGAACTGCATAACCAGCAAAGGAAAATGTCACTTCGTGACATTAGTTGGCGCGGCAAAGTGTGCTTCGCATTTTGTTTTTGTTAATTCGCAAGAGTGTGCGAAGCACACTTTGTTCTCGCCGTGACACATAAATTGGAGCGCTCACAAATAGCTTTGATGGCACGCCGCCATCGCGCAAAACGCTCCGGAATGGGGGATTTTTATGAAAAATAAAATAACACAATATAAAACAAAAATACGATATCTTGTACAAAAGGGCTTTTCGTGGAAATTGCTGTCCATGTCGCTCCTCTTCCTTACCGCCTTTTCCTTCCTGCTCTCTGGAATGCAACAGGCAACATCCGCTCTGGCAAAAAAACAGCCTGCCTATGACACGGACGCTTCGCAGCCGGCACAATGCCAGCCTGCCTATGACACGGACGCTTCGCAGCCGGCACAATACCAGCCTGCCTATGACACAGACGCTTCGCAGCCGGCACAATACCAGCCTGCCTATGGCACAGACGCTTTTTCCGTTCAGCGGCACATTGCGGAAAATGTGATACGGCTCCATGTTATCGCAAACAGCGACTCTGACAGAGACCAGCATCTCAAATATTGCGTTCGGGACGCTATTATCGGCTCCCTCCAGCAGGCGCTAAAAAATGCCAGCGCTGTCGCTGACGCCCGAAATATCATAATAGCGCAGAAAGAAAAGATAAAAGAAACTGCAGAAAATGTGCTTGCAGAAAATCACATTTCCTGTCCTGTCACAGTTTCCCTGACCAACCGCTATTTTCCCGTAAAACAATACGGCGACCTGTTTTTCCCTGCCGGTTATTATCAGGCTTTATGCGTGGAAATCGGGAAAGCAGAGGGAAGAAACTGGTGGTGCGTCCTGTTCCCAAGCCTGTGTTTTGTAGACGAAACTACAGCGACAGTGCCTGAAGAATCCAAAGAGAAGCTAAAAGATCATCTGACAGAAAAGGAATATAACAGCCTAAAAGCTCCCGCTTCCGGTGCGCCTTCCTCCGCCGATGATCCAGACTCTGCTTCCGGCAATCCAGACGCTACCTCCAGCAATCCAGACGAAGCCTCCAGCGATCCAGACGAAGCCCAAAATGCAGAAAACCTGGAAATACATTCTGCCATCTGGGATTGGTTTCACAATTAAAATGTGATACAATAATAAAAGAATCGCCAGCTGCCGCTTGCGGCAGCTGGCATTTGACGAGTATCTCCATCGAGACGACAGCCGAAATAGCACAAGGTTCCAGACTCCGCCAACGGCTAATATCAGTTACTGCCAAACAGAAAGGTAAAATACCATTTTATGAAAAGTACCGATGCAAAAATCACCATAAAAAGTATACAGAAAGACATCTCCGAAGAGGCTTTTATCTACAGTTACTCCGGAAAATATGCGGTCACAGAAGAGCAGCACATCATATCTTACCAGGAATATTACGAAGAGGACGCCGGTATGGCGCAAAAAAGCCGCTCCTTGATCCGTCTCAGCGGCAGCCATGTCTCCATCACCAAAAAAGGCGCGGTCACTACCCGCATGGAATTTTCCCCAGGCGACGTATACCACGGTGAATACCAGACGCCATACGGCAATTTTTCCATGGAAATCCAGACAGACAGCGTCTCTTCCGAGATAACGCCGGATTTTCTGGAGATACAAATCAGCTATACGCTATCACTGAACCAGAGCCCTGTCTCGCACAATCTGGTCAATATAAAAATACATCCGGACAGTTAGCTCCCTGTTCCTGATGTATTTTTATTGTTCTCTACATTGATTGCCTTTTACGCGCGGCGCAGCGCCTGTGCCGCAAACCGTTCCCGCCCGGCGGACGAATCCGCTATTGTGAACGGCTTATTTTTCTTTCTTTTTCTTCTTCTGGCCTGCTGACTGTTGTTTTTCCTCTTCTTTCATTTTATCCATCTTCATGCGGATTTTGTCTGTAAACTTCAGCTTCGTCTTTCTTGCTTCCAGATTTGTGCGCAGACCTTTTACATCCATAATATAGATGCCGCTTATCGTCGCCCGGACTTCTTTTTTGACCGGTATCACCTCGAAAACCCGCTCGTCACAAAGCAGCGACATGATTTTCGGTCCGATTTTTGCCTTGACGATTGGAACTTTACGCCCGCGCATATATTTTGGCGTCTGTTCCAAAACAATTGGCGGCAGCCCTGCCTCTGTCATTTTCATGCGCTTCTTATCAATAACCAGAAGCGATACAGACTGCGCCGCTTCCTGCATTGCACTCTGGCTCTCCTCCTGTTTTGCCTGTAACTTTTTGCCATAAATGCTCAATGCAACAAATGCCGCGATCAGGAGCACGATCACAACAATCATGACGATCCATCCCGTGCCAATGCCAAAAACAGGCGTCAAATTTAAGCTATTATCCATATTATCTCCTTCTGTGCATTCCGATTTGGTATCTGCCTGTATACCCAAATGCCTATCAATTAGAATAGCATATTTCTCACCGAATGCAAAGAACTTTCTTGCGTCAATTTATTTTGCTTTTCCTGCGTCAATTCATTTTGCTTTTCTTGCGTCAATTTATTTTGCTTTTCCTGTGCCAATTCATTTTGCTTTTCTTGCGTCAATTCATTTTGCTTTTCCTGTGCCAATTTATTTTGCTTTTCTTGCGTCAGTTTATTTTGCGTTGCCGTCAATTTATCTTTAAATGTTTTGACATTGATTGGCGCTGCCTGATTCCTCTGCAGTTTTCCACAGCAAAATTAACTTCCCGCCGACTTACAGCTCCAACTTATTTGCTTTTACTTTTTCTGACAAAATATCCCTTACCGTAGACGCGATTTTTTTCTTTTCAGCCTGTTCCATCTCTGTCATATCAATCGGCTCGCAATACTCAATGATCACATGCGCCTTGCGAATCCAAGGAAGATGTTGCTCAAATACGGCGTCTGTATTATTAATGGCAACTGGAACAATCGGGCATTTTGACTTTTCCGCCAGTTTAAAACTTGCCGCATGAAATTCCAGTAACTCCTCTCCCTTATTCCGTGTCCCCTCTGGGGCAATATAAATTGACGTTCCGCTTTTTAGCAATTCAATCCCCTGCAAGATCACCTCCAGCCCCTGCTTCATATCCGCCCTGTCCAGAAACAGACAATTCATAAACTTCATCCAGCGGGAGACCATGGGAACTTTCTCAATCTCCTTTTTTGAGATGAATGCCGTTGGGTAAGGCGCCGTCACATAACCTGCCAGCACATCAAAAAAACTGCGGTGGTTATAGACATACAGAGCCGCCTGATCCTGCAGGATATGCTCTTTTCCTTTCACGGTCAGCTTTACGCCTGATATAAAAAGAATCGGGCGAAAACCGCAATGGATCACGATTTTCTGTGCAATGATCTCCTTCTTCTTCGGATTAACTTTTCCGAGAAAATACATGAACACAAATAATGGTATGCTAAAAATCGTATATAAAATCAAATAAATGGCTATTATGAAAAGTCTCATACCTGCTATTCCTCTCTATTCTATTTACTCCGCAGTATCTGCACGGCAATGTTTTTCCCCTCAATACTTACTCTGCAGTATCTGCACGGCAGTGTTTTCCCCTCAATACTTACCCCGCAGTATCTACTCGGCAGTATTTTCCGGTCCTGCCTCCGTCCCCTCGGCAGCTTCCGGCCCTGACGTCTCCGGTTCAGACGGTTCCTCCGGGGTTTTGGTCGCTGCGGGAGTCTTCGTTGCCCGGGGCTTCTCCGTTGCCGCAGGGGTATCCTCTATTGGTTCCTGTGTGGCCGGCTTTGGCGTTGCTGGTTTCGGCGTCGCCTTATCCGGCGTTTTCAGCGGTTTGCTGCTCTTTTGCGGTTTTGGGGTCTTCCGCGGTTTGCTGCTCCTTAACGGCTTTTCTGTCGCCGCGGGACGCCTTGTTGCCTGGGGAGCGCTTGTGTAAGCCGGCGCGGGAGTCTGCGAATATACCGCCCTGCTCGTTGGCTTTGGCGTTGGTGCAGAAGTTACTTCCTCTTCCTCATCAATCTCTGTATCGTCCATGTCGGAGACAAAATCATCTTTTATCTGATTGTCAACCGTTGTCAATTTATAATATTCTTCTAATGTATAATGGTTTTTAAAAATATATTTTGCCAGTTTTTTCCCGACATACCGAATGTGCCACGGCTCATACGAATATCCGGTAATGTCCTCTTTCCCTTTCGGGTAACGGATAATAAAACCAAACTTATGGCAGTTATCCCGAAGCCACTTTCCCTCTTCCGTACTGCCAAAAGACTCCTCCAGTGCACAGCCTGCAGAATTGCAGGATACGTCGATCGCAAGCCCTGTCTGATGCTCGCTGCTACCCGGGATAGCGGAAACCTTATCTGTTTTTTCCGTCCCCCTGGTTCTCACGTTATTGTTATAGATCTGCATCTGCCTTTCGTAAGAGCGGTACGCCGACACGCCCTTTAATGTAAATCCCGCTTCCTGCGCCGCGGCAAACAGCTTTTCTAACTGATCCGCCGCCTTTTGCCTCATATAACTCTTTTCATAAGTCCCATAAAAACTAAATGCGATATTGGGCACTACCAAATCACCGGGTACATAATCCTTTGAAATTAAATAATCTCTGTTGACCAACACGGCGTAACTGTCTGGATTTGTCTCTACCTGTATCATTTCAGAAGGTTCGTTTACGCTATTGATATATTTTTCCAAATCTTCCTTGTTATCTCCATCATCATCCTCGTTATAATAATATTCAAAGCTTTTTTTGCCGGTACTGTTTTTTTCTGTCCCAGCCTGAAAACTTCCTAACTGAGATGAAAACGCCCCAAGGAACAAAAGAACGCATGTACCTACAATTACCACTTTTTTCTTCATAAACTAAGAACCCCTTTTATCGTCTAAGTTGATCGCCGGCTATTAAAAACGGAATAAATCTTCTCTATCCCATATATCTTGTAAAAATTTTACGATATTATACCACATATAGACCTAATGTGTAAAGTATAATATGTCCGCGCCGCCGGAATCCGGGGATTTTTATTAATTTTTGGTTTTTTTTCCATTACTTTTATGCTATGATAAAAACAGTGTTCCTCTAATAAATATTTGCGGGCATGGAAACCGCCAGAAAGCGCCTCAGCAATCTGGGGTTTGCAAACGCCTGACAAAATATCGGAAATACAACAGGAGTACCTTATCGGCTATATAATCAGACATAGTTTGCAAACGCCTGACAAAGCAACAGAAATACAACAGGAGTATCTTATTGGCCATGTAATTGGACACAGTTTGCAACGCCTGACAAAATACCGGAAATACAAGGAAATGGCGGCCAGACCTATTGCCATACTCATTTTAGCAGCTTAAGCAGCAAGATGGAGCATTTCTTGCTGGCGGTAAGGGATATTATCCATAAATATATTGTAGTAGGAGGTGTTTACTATTTTCAAAAAAGCAGCAAAGGAGGCGGAAGCCATGCCAGACAAACTCAAAATAAAAGCACCTGCCAAGATCAATCTGACGCTGGACGTGATCGGACGCCGCACGGACGGCTATCACGACTTGAAAATGGTCGTGCAGACAATTGACGTTTATGACGAGATCATGATTGAAAAAAAGGGGACGCCGGAAATCATTTTAACTACGGATTCCGAGTTTTTGAATAAACTTCCTATGGAAGAAAACCTTGTCTATCAGGCGGCAAAGCTGATGCAGAAAAAATTTTGCATCACATATGGATTTTCTATCCATATCAGCAAAAAAATCCCTGCCGCCGCCGGTCTTGCCGGTGGGAGCGCCGACTGTGCTGCCACATTGATCGCTGTCAATAAATTATGTTCCCTGAACCTGACGACAGCCGAATTATGTGAAATCGGCGTAACACTGGGCGCCGACGTCCCATTCTGCCTGACAATGGGAACGGCATTGGTAGAAGGGATTGGCGAGCTCATAACGCCTCTTCCGGAACTGGCTCCTCTCTGGGTTCTCCTGATAAAGCCCGCCGTGTCTGTAAGCACAGCCGCAGTATATCAGCAGATTGACAACAGAATCTCCATCCCGCATCCGGATACCAAGATCGTGATTGACGCAATCTCCCGCCATGATACCGTTTTAATGGCGCAGAATCTGTCAAACTCTCTTGAGGCCGTTACAGCAGCCGAATATCCCATTATAAAGGAGATCAAAGAATTTTTCCTGCAAAACGGATCGATCGGCGCTGTGATGAGCGGGAGCGGGTCTACGGCTTACGGGCTGTTTCAGGATGAAACACTGGCGTCCCTTGCCGAAAAAACAGCAAGAGAAAAATATCCCGACTACGATGTGATCTTATGCCGAACCAAGATGCCCGAACCGTTAATGGAATAAAAAACGCTGATACCCTTGCACACCACTGCATTTCAAAGTCCACTTTTAGGAGGACTTGCAATTTCCTATCCCGATTAGGGTATCAAAAGGATATTCTGTAAAAAACATTTGTGCAATTTTGCCCAAAAAACAGCTATCAAAATACTCTAAAAGCAATTACTGAGTGTCGATTTTTGTGCAATATGACGGTGCGCATTTGAAAACCCACCCTTTTGACACCCTAATCCTATCCCACAAAAAAGGGATTCCGTGGCGCAAACGGATATTTTTTCAGAAAAAGGGCTTAACTCTGCACAAAGTATATCCGATATATTTAATACAGATAGTGGTTAGTACACCAAAAAGAGGGATTCATGGACGAGACACAAGTAACATAGGAATGTGATAAAAGAAAAAGGAGGTTCTACAATTATGAGCATGACAGTCAATAACGATGTAAACGCATATGCGGCATCTGCCGCCAGAGACACAAACCCAGTTGCGAAATCTGCAGACACAAAAGCAGAAGCCGCTGCTTCCGATGTGGCAAAGGACGCCGGTGCAGTATATGAAAAATCAGAAAAAGCGAAACGCGATTCTGCGAATACGCTATATAACAGGGATGTTATTATCAATAAATTAAAGGTTGACCAGCAGACAAGGCTTGCTTCTATGCAGTCTCTGGTGGAAAATCTGTTAAACAAACAGAAAGGTACTTTCGATCTGGCAAACTCAACAAACCTTGCCGCTACATTCCGTGAGGCTGCCGCACTGGCAAGCCCGGAGGACATCGCAAAAGCGAAACAGGATATCTCCGAAGACGGATACTGGGGCGTTACCCAGACTTCTGACCGCCTTGTCAGCATGGCGATCGCACTGGCGGGCGGCGATACCAGCAAAGCAGATATCATGATCGAGGCAATCCAGAAAGGATTTAAAAAAGCAACAGCTGCCTGGGGCGAAGAGCTTCCACAGATTTGCCAGGACACTCTGGACGCTACCATGCAGAAAATGGACGACTGGAAAAACGGCGTGACGACAGCCGAAGATTACTCAACCTATCTGTCCTGATCAAGAACAGAAGAACGGTTGAACCAAAAAATGGTTCTTTCTACGATAGATTACCAAACAAAGTCGGGGTACTTGCAATATGCAGGCGCCCCGGCTTTTCTCTGTCTTGTATCCCGGCGTCAGCGCTGCTGCCCGGCGTCCGGTTCTATTTTCCCATCTGCTATTTCAATCTGCCTTTCACAGCAGGCGGCAATATCCCGGTCATGGGTCACAATGACGATCGTTTTCCCTTTCTCATGGAGCGTCATAAATATCTGCAAAATTTCCTCGCTTGTCCCATGATCCAGGTTTCCTGTAGGCTCATCTGCCAGCAGTAACTCCGGCCTGTTCATCAACGCCCTGGCAATGGCAGTGCGCTGCTTCTGACCGCCGGACAGCTCGCTTGGCAGATGTGTCTGGCGATCTGCAATCCCAAGCAGTTCTACCAGTTCATTATAATAGTCCTCGTCTGGCTTTTTTCTGGCGATCAGCGCCGGCATAATGATATTTTCCCTCACATTAAGCTCCTCGATCAATTTAAAATTCTGGAATACAAAACCCACATTCCTGCAGCGGTACTCCGCTTTCTGCTTCGCAGAAAATTTGCTGATATTAGTTCCTTTAAAAGAAACCGAACCCGACGTAGGGTTGTCCATTCCTCCAATCATATGCAGCAAAGTTGATTTCCCGCTTCCGCTCGCACCGACCACGGCAAGCATCTCCCCAAAATGTATTTGCAGGTCGACGCCATTTAACGCATATACCGTTCCTTCGCCCGTACCATATGATTTTACCAGATTTTCTACCTGTAACATCTCCGCCATTTTTTCTCCCCCTTTCTGCGAACCTGATCTGTCTGCTCCGTCTGCTAATCCTCTTCCTTTTTTCTAATATCCAGAACACGCTTCATCCACCCTGACTGCAGGAATACCAGCGCAGACAGCAGGATTACCGCCGTAATGCCAGCCACTGCCAGAGCCGCCGCCAGACTGCCGTCTAACATATTATACAGGGGCAGTGTGTCCACCCACGGTTTCTGCGCAATCAACAAATCGATCGTATCGGATTGCACTGCCGCCTTTCGCAAGGCCAGAATATGTTTTACCAGCAAGGAATACAATGCCGCCGGGACAAAGCTAAACGCCATCCCCACTATCCCCATCAAAGCATACCGCCTGATATACAGCAAAAGCAGCCGTTCCTTTGTCATACCCAGCTGGTACAATATGATCTGCTCTTCCCGCATCCGGTGTATCCTCATCGCAATGGAATTGCCGGTACACAGAACGCCTATCAACAGCAACACGCCAAAGACTGCATAAAATACTGCCATAATCTGGCGCATCGCCCTGTCCTTTTCCCGCAGAATGCTATAAGCATCAATAGAATCCATATATCCCGCCTTCTGCAAAAGCTTCATCCACGTCTGCTCAAACGCTCCGGTCTGTTCCACATTTTTCAGCCTCACCCCTACGCTGGTATAATTCCGGTTTGGCAGCCCCCATTTTTCAAAAGCTCCCGCTCCGGTTATCAGATTAACCTGACATGTCCCATCCCCGCTGTCAAAGAAAAATCCATCTTCCTCTGTGTCAATACATACCACGGCTCCAATGCGGACAGTGCATTTTTTCAGGGAATCATAGTTGTAATATTTCCTGGTCACGCCATCTATTGTGACCGAGTAGGATTTTTTTTCGTCCTTATATTCTTTCGGAATCTGCCCCTCTAAAATCTCCTGCCCATTATCCAGCTTCTCCGGCCTTACCACATCGTATAGTGGGAGGGATTTTCCCGTTTTGAACCAGGACGCAATGCTCTCATCCGTGACCGCTGCGATCGCTTCTTCGCCTGACTGCAGCTTGTCCGGATGGATTTTCCCTGCGATAACCTTATCCTTGAAATAATCCATATCCTCACTGCGGACGCCTACCGTTGGAACATGAAAGACCTCCTGCTTTTCTGTATCAATTCCCATGATCTGAAAATATTTCAAATTCATTGCCGCGTCCAGCCTGCTCCCCACATCATTTCCGAGCGGCTCAAAATACTCGCTCTGTGGCTGCAAGATATCCGCGGCTTCTTCTGCCTTGTCATAGATCAGAGCAGTCGAATGGTTGATTATCACGCCGCTTGCTTTTTCCACTGCGGCGTCCTCTTCCAGTTCCCGGTACATCCGCTCCGTCACGCCGCTCTGGTGCATATACTGCGCATTGCCGCTAAACACTCTGTTTGTCTGTTTCATATAATAATCCATGCCGTTTATCCGGGCGTCTTCTATCCGTTCCGCCATTTCGGATGTATCCTCTATAGCTTTCTGCCGGAAAAACAAAAAACCGAAAACAGACACTGCCATAAGGATGGATACCATAAAATATGGTATCCACCGCTGAATGCGTCCGTCCCTTCCCACATACCGGTTTACTATATGATACAGACCGCCAGTCCTTCCGCTCCGTTTCCTTTTATGGATCGCAGAAGTCTCCAGCCTGACCGGAGTCATGGAAAGAACGTCAGCCAAAACGCAGAGCAGCCCCGCCACAGTCGTCACACAGGCAATAACGCCGGACCAGAACCATGGATTTCTGGTCGCCATAACGATATACGGCTTAAAATAAGCATCTAACGACAAAGCGGACGGAATCGTCACCTGAAACAGTTTCTGCAGGATACCTAATATCCCCAGATACCCCAGGACGCCAAATCCCCATCCCAGCAGGACGCTGAAACAAAGCAACAGGAAAAACTCAAACGCTATATGCAGTGCAATCCTCTTCCCCGCCATCCCCATGCTTAAAAGAATCCCATACGCCTCCCTGCGCTCTTCCATCGACAGCCTGACGGCGTCAAAGATTCCCAAAGAAGAGAGAATGAGGATCAGCCCCATAAAAATCGGGATAAAATATTTCGTATACGCATCCTCCTCCACATGCTCTGTCTCGAAGCTTTCCTCCAGGACATCCGGCGTACTTCCATCTTCCAGGTTTGTCCCAAGTATATTCAGGGCAGTCCACTCCCTGCCAAAAATATGCTCCGTGTCGATATGCATATCTGCAATGACGTCCAAATCTGCAGAACCGCTTCCGTCATCTCCAATATAGTCGCTAAACACCTGCTCAGAGCCCTCTCCCGGAGCTACATCCACCAAAATATGCTTTTTGGCGCCGGAAAACTGTTTCGCCTCTTTGATTGAGAGATAGGCAAGCGGAAAACAAATCGTCTTCATATTATCTGCGGAATACATCTCTTCTGGATATGTCCTGCTGGTATAAGTAACGCCGTCTTCCTGCTTCTGGACTTCAATGATTCCTACCAGCTCATATGTCCTTTCCTGCCGTTTCCCATCATCATCCATATAAGACATGGGAATCTTCTGCCCCAGCTGTTCGGGATAGCCGCTGCTCTTTAAAGCGATCCGGTCGATACAGATTTCTCCCTCCTTTTCCGGATATCTGCCCATGATTGGATTGACGTAATACATTTTTTCTGTGGATTTGTTTTCTAACGCCCCAATCTCTACCGTACCACCGCTTTTCTGAAAAGAGAAACCGCCTATGTCGTACACATATCCCAGCTTAGAGAACCGCTCGTCGCCCGCAATCTGATTCTCCAGCTCCTCTGTCACTTCACAGAACGCCCAGTCATAATTTCCATAATCCTGAAGAATCCTGTCTGCCTCCTGCATCTTTTGGGAACGAACTATAAGCAGAGCGACTGACAAAGCCGAAACGCTAAAAAATAATGTCAGGAATAAAAGAAGATAAGAACGCTTCATTTTCCGAAAACTAATCTTAAACATCTTAAAAAACATGTAAAAACCTCCCACAAAAAAATCCAACAGAATCTCTCTTAATAAGTCGCAACAAACTTTCCACTAAATGAATTGCCTGATGCCGATGAAATCTGCGCATAATAAGTTTTGTCTGCTGGCAGTGTAAATGTAGCCGTATGCTGCTGTGTCTTATTAAAAGTCGTTGTTGCGATTGGTTCGCCAGAGAAACCCGAATTTTTATATATTTTTACTCTTGAAACGTCAGTCGTATTATTCGGATATGCACTATAAGTTACAACTACTTTATTGTTTGCATTCACATTCGCAATCGCAACCCTTACCATCTTTGTAGGTGTTACACTGTAATCTTTTGTAATCGTCTTAGCGCTGCCTATTTTCATGTTTGTAAATAAACCAAAAATCAAACTAAATGCAAGTACTGCTCCAATCATCTTTTTGAATTGTTTCTTCATAATTATGTCCCTTCCTTCATATAAACAGTGTCAATTTTACATATTGAAAACCGAGTCAACCTTAATAAATTCATTGGTTTTAGAGGTTAAAAGCCTATACCCCCCGTTTTCTTTGGCTGAATAACCAGAATTTTATGTTGGGAATCATAGTCAGAGTCAGGTTACAACCCATCAAATTCAACTTTGACGAAATTCTCATAAGTAAAATACGATTGATCATAGCCAAAGAAAGAGGGGTGATCTTTTCATAAATCACTTGACACTATTTTTATAAAATGTTTCTAGTGAAAAATAATTTTTGACATTGCAGATATTATTTTTATCTGTTATACTATTTTTGTTCGTTATTTTTTGCGTTCTTATCATATAAAACCTCTCTAATTTTTTATGATAAGAACGCTTTTACAATTTTTTCTCTGTAGACTTTTTTCATATAAAAATATAAAAGATACATTCTCTCACCTCCCTTATACGCTCAAATTATCAGATTGAAGAATCTTCTATACTAATAGAATACACCTTTCTAAATCTGTTGTCAACTAAAATTTGAAAATATCTGGAAAAAGATACAATTAATCTCAAAAAACACAAAAAACCCTATTGATACCAATATTTTCATCAACAGAGTTTCCTGTGTTTTGCTATTTTTCTTTCATTATAATAATGGAAATCTTTTATTTTCTGCCTGCAAGGTCAATTCTGGTCAGCGCCTTTTTCAGTGCAAGCTCTGCGCGGAGCACATCCACTTCTTTTTTGCCGCTCTTCAAACGGCGCTCGGCGCGTTCCTTTGCCTCCTGTGCGCGGGACACGTCAATTTCATCCGGCCATTCGCAGGACTCTGCCAGTACGGTGACTTTATCCTTGCGGATTTCTACAAAACCGTCATGAAGCGCTGCTTCCTTTGTACCATTCTCCTGCTTGATCCTCACAACCCCAGGCTGCAGGACGGCAGTGAGAGGGATGTGGCCGGCAAGCACGCCGATCTCTCCCTCCGTAGTCCTCATTTCTACCATGTCCACCTCTCCGTCAAAGAAGATGCGGGTAGGGGAGATAATCTGCAGGTTGAACGTTTTGTCAGCCATTCCTTACCTCCTTCCTATTTCTTGAAACGAGCTACAACATCATCTATATTTCCAGCGTTCAGGAAATGGTTTTCCGGAATGTCGTCATGCTTTCCGTCAATGATTTCCTGGAAGCCGCGGATGGTTTCTGTCAGCGGCACATACTGTCCCGGCAGTCCGGTAAACTGTTCTGCGACATGGAACGGCTGTGACAGGAACCTCTGGATTTTTCTTGCCCTGTTCACGACAATCTTATCTTCCTCGGAAAGCTCATCCATACCCAGGATCGCAATGATATCCTGCAGTTCTTTATATCTCTGCAGAATTTCCTGTACGGCGCGCGCTGTGCGGTAATGCTCCTCGCCGACAACATGCGGGTCAAGGATACGCGAGGTAGACTCCAATGGGTCTACCGCCGGATAAATACCAAGCTCTGCAATAGAACGCGCCAATACCGTGGTCGCATCCAGATGGGCAAAGGTATTTGCCGGAGCCGGGTCTGTCAGGTCGTCCGCCGGCACGTACACTGCCTGCACGGATGTGATGGAACCCTTCTTCGTCGATGTAATACGCTCCTGCAAAGCGCCCATCTCCGTCTGCAGCGTCGGCTGATAACCTACGGCGCTCGGCATACGTCCAAGAAGCGCTGATACTTCTGAACCGGCCTGTGTGAAACGGAAAATATTATCAATGAATAAAAGCACATCTTTTCCGGAACGGTCACGGAAATTTTCCGCCATCGTCAGTCCAGTCAGTCCGACTCTCATACGCGCTCCAGGCGGCTCGTTCATCTGTCCGAACACCATCGTCGTCTTGTCGATAACACCGGATTCCTTCATCTCATAATACAGATCGTTTCCCTCTCGGGTACGCTCTCCTACTCCGGTAAATACGGAATATCCGCCATGCTCCTGTGCAATATTGGTGATCAACTCCTGGATCAATACGGTCTTTCCAACGCCGGCGCCGCCGAACAAACCAATCTTCCCGCCTTTTTGATACGGACAGAGCAGGTCGACGACTTTAATCCCTGTCTCAAGGATTTCCGTCTCAGTAGACTGCTCTTCAAAGGCAGGGGCTTTCCTGTGGATCGGATCATACTGCACCCCTTCCGGAGCAGGCTTTTCATCGATCGGCTCGCCCAAAACGTTGAACATACGTCCCAGTGTTGCCTCGCCTACCGGGACACTGATCGGACCGCCTGTCGCCTCAGCTTCCATCCCGCGGACAAGCCCGTCGGTCGGTCCCATGGCGATACAGCGGACGGTATCATCACCCAAATGCTGTGAAACCTCTACCACAAGCTTTTTGCCATCGGCAAGCGGTATATTGATCGCATCATTGATCTCCGGCAGCTTGCCTTCTGAAAATTTGATATCCAGAACGGCGCCGATAATCTGAGTGAGCTTACCTGTATTTAATTCTGCCATTTTATAATGTTCACTCCTTTACTTTAAATTTTTTGCCTTTGCCTACGCTTATCTTCCAGCCTCTCAGCACATATTCGCTGCACTGGCTTGCCTATACCAGCGATTCTCTCGTGCCGGCTGATTCGCTGCACCGGCTCGCTTATACCAGCGATTCTTTCGTGTCGGCTGATTCGCTGCACTGGCTCGCCTATACCAGCGATTCTCCTGCACCAGCTGGTTCTCTTATGCTAGCTGATAGCGGAAGCTCCGGCTATGATCTCTGTCAGTTCCTGCGTAATAGACGCCTGACGTGCTCTGTTATACTTCAGGGACAAGTCGCTTATCATCTCTTCTGCATTGCTGGTCGCAGAATCCATCGCCTGCATACGGGCACCATTCTCACTGGCATGAGACTCCACCAGCCCGCCATAGATCAGGCTGTTGATATACTTCGGCACGATCGCATTCAGAGCCTCCTCAGGCTCCGGCTCATAATTCATAAGCGTGATCTTATCGATTGGATCCTCGGAGATATCCTCCATCTCGGAAACAATATCCTCTGCATCAATCGGAAGCAGCTTGATCAGCGTTGGAATCTGCACAACCGTATTCTTAAAAATGGTATATGCCAGATAAATCTCTCCTATTTCTCCCTGCACGAATTTGCTGAGGACTTCCTTGCCAATCTCAGAAGCATCACTGTACAGCGGCTCGTTGATCGCCTCGGAATAATCCCCGACAAGCGTATAATGAAGCCTTGCCAGCGAATCCCTTCCCTTGATCCCTACAGGATAGATTACCGTGTTATCAGTATGAAAACGCTCATCCTTTGTGACAAGCTTTACCACGTTGGAGTTATACCCTCCTGCCAGGCCGCGGTTTGATGTGATAAGGATCACTGCCTTTTTCTCCGACTGGCTTTTTTGCAGAAATGGATGCGACATCTGACCTGATTTTGCGATCATGCCGGCAACCGTGTTGTACATTGTGTCAAAATACGGTTTTGACACCTCTGCTCCAACCTTTGCCTTCTGCAGTTTCACAGAAGAAACCAGCTTCATCGCCTTTGTGATCTGCCCTGTGCTCTGGACACTTTCTTTACGTCTTTTTATATCTCTCATTGAGGCCATAACAAAATCCTCCATTCTCGCACAAATACGATTATCTGTTCTTCATAAATTCTGCCTTAAAGCCCTCGATTGCCTGAATCAGCTTCTTCTCGTTCTCATCGCTGATCACGCCTTCTGTGCGGATACCATCCGGAACCTCCGGATACTTGGTATCGATATATTCAAACAATCCGCTCTCAAATTCCAGAATATCTTCTAATTCAATATCGATCAGATATTTCTTTGTCGCAGCATAGATAATGATAACCTCATTCTCTACCGGCATCGGCTTATACTGATCCTGTTTCAGGATTTCGCGGATACGCTCGCCCTGCGCCAGCTGCGCCTTTGTCTCCGGATCCAGATCGGAACTGAACTGGGAGAATGCTGCAAGCTCCCTGAACTGTGCAAGCTCGATACGGATTGGACCGGATATCTTCTTCATCGCCTTGATCTGCGCCGCACCGCCCACGCGGGATACGGACAAGCCGGCGTTGACTGCCGGACGGAAACCGGCGTTAAACATCTCTGTCTCCAGATAAATCTGCCCGTCTGTAATAGAAATTACATTTGTCGGGATATATGCGGAAACATCGCCTGCCTGCGTCTCAATGATCGGAAGCGCTGTCAGGGAACCTCCGCCAAGCTTATCGGAAAGCCTTGCCGCACGCTCCAGCAGTCTGGAATGGAGATAAAATACATCTCCTGGGAATGCCTCACGTCCTGGCGGACGCTTTAACAGCAGGGACAATGTACGGTAGGCCGCAGCATGTTTTGTCAGGTCATCATAGATGATCAGGACATCCTTGCCTGCCTCCATCCACTCCTCTCCCATCGCACAGCCGGAATATGGAGCGATATATTGCAGCGGAGCAAGCTCGCTCGCTGTCGCAGCGACAACCGTAGTGTAATCCATTGCGCCAAACTCTTCCAGTTTTGACACGATCGATGCAACCGTGGAAGCCTTCTGGCCGATTGCCACATAAATACAATTTACATTCTGTCCTTTTTGATTAATAATGGTATCAATCGCGATCGCCGTTTTGCCGGTCTGGCGGTCGCCAATGATCAATTCGCGCTGTCCCCTTCCAATCGGGATCATGGAATCAATCGCCTTGATCCCTGTCTGTAATGGTGTGTCTACGGATTTTCTGGAGATAACGCCGGACGCCACCCTCTCAATCTGGCGGTGTTTGTCCGTCTCAATAGGTCCTTTTCCATCAATCGGCTGCCCCAGGGCATTAACAACACGTCCCAGCAGCACGTCGCCGACCGGTACCTCTACTACGCGCCCGGTGGTCTTTACAACATCGTTGATATTTTTATGGTCTCCTAAAAGAACCGCGCCGACATTGTCCTCCTCAAGATTTAACACCATGCCATAAATTTCATTTGGAAACTCCAAAAGCTCGCCCTGCATCGCTTTTTCCAAACCATGAATACGGGCGATACCATCGGCAACCTGGATCACAGTGCCAGTATCTGAAACTTCAAATTTGGCGCTATAGCTCTTAATCTGTTCCTTGATAACAGAGCTGATTTCTTCAGGTCTCAAATTCATGATATTCCTGCACCTTCTTTCTTTCAATTTTTAAACGGACCGCAAATCTGTTTACAGTCGCCGCAGAACGAATGGTCTGTTCTGAAATGTTAGGTTTTTACGCAAGCTGCAGCTTTGACAATTCCTTTGCCATGCTGTTTAGCTTTGTACGGATACTGCTATCGACCACTCTGTCTCCGATGCGGATCACAACGCCGCCAATCAGTCCGGCGTCCACGCTGAAATTCATCCGGAATGCCTCATATGGCGTCGTATCCAGCAGCCGCTTCTCAACCGCCTTCTTCTCTTCCTCAGACAGCGGCGCTGCCGAAGTGACATATGCAGTACCGATCTTTTTATACTCTCTTACCTTCTCACAAAAATATTCCAGAATATCCTCTACCTCTGCGAACCGCCCTTTCTCGACAACTGTGGAGAAAAATCCCGTCAGCTGGCCGCTCGCATTCCCCTGAAACGCCTTGTCGATCAGGGAATGTTTTTCTTCAACAGATATCTTCGGATGATTCAAAAGTTTGATATATTCTTCATTGGAATGAAAAATTTCGAGCACAGCCTCCACCTCTTCTAAAAGGCTGTCTGCCATGCCGTCCTCTACGGCCGCCTCAAACAGGGCTTCGCCGTATGTCTTTGATACTAACTTAGCCATGTCTCATCACCTATCTCTTCCAATGTCTCTGCGAGCAGCTGTGACTGTTTGCTCCCGTCCAAAGAAGTTGCAACAATTTTACCTGCCATAGCCGCAGCAACAGAAATCATCTCCTGTTTTACTTCGTCTTTCATCTTACTCTTTTCTAATGCGACTTCGCGGCTGGCTCTGTCAAGAACTCTGGCAGCTTCTTCTTTCGCCTCGCCAATAATATCATTTTCTTTCTTTAATGCTTTTTTGCGGGTGTCGGCAAGAATTGCTTCCGCCTCTTTATCTACATTCTTCAGCTTTTCGTCATATTCCGCTTTGAACTGTTCTCCCTCTCGCTTCTCCCTCGCCGCCGTATCCATCTGCTCCCGGATCCTCTCCTGGCGCTTTGTCAAGAGATTCCTCGCCGGATTAAACAACAGGTAGGAAAGCAGCAAAAAGAGGCAAAACATCGCAATCACTACAATGAGGGCGTCTGACAGAAGCTGGCTGTCCAGTCCAAAAATACGGTCATCGAATCCGCCGCCCGCCAAAGCAACTTTCATTAAACTCACTGTATAACCTCCTTTCTGCAGCCTGCTGACTGATATTACTGTGGAAGTTTACCAATGAGCGGGTTCGCAAATAACAGGATCAATGCGATAACCAGACCGTACAGACCGGTTGTCTCTGCTACCGCCTGGCCAAGAATCATGGTAGACATGATATCGCCTTTTGCACCCGGATTGCGCCCTACGGCAGATGCGCCGTAACCTGCTGCAATACCCTGGCCGACACCAGGACCAATACCTGCGATTACTGCAAGGCCTGCGCCAATAGCGGAACCCATTAATACTAAACCTTCATTTGTTATATTCATTTTTACATCCTCCTTAAAATTGATAACTGATTAAATTTCTTCTCCGATCGCATCGGATACAAAACACATGGTCAGCATACAGAATACGTATGTCTGAATCGCGCCGGAAAACACATCCAGATACGCGTGCAGCGCCGCCGGCCAGATCAATGTCAGAACCTTTGGCAAAAGCCCGTACACCAGTCCCGTCATAACAGTACCTGACAAAATATTGCCGAACAGACGCAATGACATGGAAACCGGCGTTGAAAATTCACTGATCAGGTTCATCGGGGCAAAAAGAAAAATTGGCTCAAACAATGATTTGATCTTGCCGAATTTCTGATACCTGAACCCATTAAACTGAATCAGCACCCATGTGATCACTGCCAACGGAAATGTCACGCCAAAGTCTGCTGTCGGCGGCCGCAGTCCCAACAGTCCTGACAGGTTGCACATTAAAATAAAAATAAACAGCGAACCTACATAATTGCGGAACCGTAACGCTTTCTTCGGACCCATAGAGCTTGCTACCATGCCGTCTAACATTTCAACGATCAGCTCGACGAAATTCAAAAACGGTCCCGGTACTTTCCCTGCATCTGCCTGCCTGACCGCGCGGTTTGCACAGACTGCAAATACAAGTATGGTTGCGATCACGATGATCAGGGAGATATGCGTCGTCGTCAGATACACATCCTGTCCAAACAGGGTAAACAACTTTTTATACGCATGGATAAAAAAATCGACCTGCTCATCGCCTCCGGCCGCAGCATGGATCAGATTGCTGCCAGTCAGCCCCATTGACACACCTAAGATGCCATTTCCCACATTCTCACCTTCCTTTACTTAAGATTTCCGCAAAACTTCCAGACAGCCGAACCGGATTCCTTTGTCCTCCCCTGGAATGCCTGACGGATTTATTGCGACGGCATAAACAGCCATAACAATCTTATTTTTTCTTCTTCCGGTAAGCCTCCACCCGTGGATGGAGTTTCGGATACATCAGCGCAGAAACTTTTATCCCAAACAGCCCAAAAATCACGCCGCCCGGATTGATATATTGTGAATACAGCATAGAGAAAGCGATCAATACCCCCATCGCCAAAAGTCTTTTTAACGCCGCAAGCTGCGTCCTTACCCGCGCTTTTCCCGGCGGCAGGTCCAATGCAATATCCAGGCTGTGATACATATGGTACACAATCCCTGCCGCACCCGCTGAACCGACAAACACACCGGGTATCACCGCCAAGTCCCATGACGTGATAAGCAGGAGCGCCAATGTTACCGGCGCCGCCCAGATTACTATGCCGAGCGTTAGCTCCCGGCATACCTGTCTTGCTTTTTTCATACTAATCCCCATTCCGGAGCGTTTTATGCGGCGGACGCCCGCAGCGCCTAGCTCCTTGTCGGTCCTTTGTTCTCCGGATAGCGTTTCTTTTTCCGCTCCATTACGTCAGAAAAATCTTCATCCGGATGTTCCCCACTGTATTTTTTTAACCCTTCGATATAGTCACGCTCCTTCGCTTCCCGCTCCAGATCCTTTGCATAAAACGACTTCGTCAGGAGAAATAGATTGCGAAACGCCGCCCCTACTCCCAGGATCAGCATGAGCAGAAACCATATCTCATTATCAAATTTCCGCATCAGGAGATAGCCAAGCCCCGCACATAGAAAAACAGGGACTAACATCGTTATCCCAACTTGCGTCAGCATCATCAGGCTTCGCAGGACTTTTCTGTCTTTCACATGGCTGCCCCCTTTCACTATTTACCATTATAAGGTATTACGCCGGAAAAGTCTATATTCTGTATCCTTTTTTCCACTAGAAAATACCCGGTTCTTTTCATAGGCCCGCCAAAACATATGACGGTATATATTCCCGCATATCTGTTAAAACTAGCAGGCCGACTGTGTTTATGGCATTTTTTACCGCCAAAGGGGAAACTTTTTTCTTTACAACTAAATTGTTTGATACTATAATAGATTCAATATCAACTTTTCAGAAAACAGTGCAGAAAAGATACAGAGCGCAAAAACATACCAATGCGCTTTGCAAAAAATGACAATACGCTTTGCAAAACTGCACTGATGCACTTTGCAAAAAACATGACAATACGCTTTGCAAAACTGCACTGATGCACTTTGCAAAAAAATGACAATACGCTTTGCAAAACACACTGATGCACTTTGCAAAAAAATGACAATGCGCTGCCTTTTCAAGCGGCTGTTTGTGCCGGAGCGTCACAAGCAGCTCTGACGGCAGAGAAGAAACTGCACGCGCAGCTTTCTCAACGCTGTAGTACGGATACGCTCCGGAATGGAGATTTTTTATGGAAAAAATAAAGTTATTCCGGAGACGTTTTTTACCGGATGAGCTGACAGAGCTAAAAGATGATAAGATCCTGTCTTATTCTGAAAACCAGATCATTACGAAATGGGACGTTCTGAAACCGCGGGCTGATATTTCTACGGGTACTTCCGCCTATTTTATCGACAAGGGCATTAAAGTCAGCAAAGTTTATAATGCAAACCATCAGCTTGTCTATTGGTACTGCGATATCATTGCGACAGACTTTGACGCACAGGAAAATACATATACGTTCCACGACCTTTTGATCGATGTGCTGGTTTATCCCGACGGGCGGGTCCAGGTTGTTGACATGGACGAATTTGCAGATATCCTGGAGCAGAAAATCCTCCCTGACCAATTTATCGGACAGGCGCTCCGCCAGACGCAGAAATTGTTGGATATCATTTATGCCGGAGAATTTTCCAGTCTGACAAGAATAATAGAAAATGCCGAAAAAACAGCAGTCTGCCATTATTGACAGGCTGCTGTTTTTATTTTCGGCTGCCCTTCACTTTCTGCCGTTTTTATTTTGGTCTTTCTTCTGTGCCGCACGGCCATTTCGCCGTTTTTATTTTGGTCTTTCTTCTGTGCCGCACGGCCATTTCGCCCTTCCTACGGCGTCAGCATTTCTTTGCCTCCCATATATGGGCGGAGCGCTTCCGGAATCTTGACGCTGCCATCTTCCTGAAGGTTATTCTCCAAAAATGCGATCAGCATACGCGGCGGCGCTACCACTGTATTATTCAGCGTATGGGCAAAATATTTGCTCCCATCCTCCTTTCGGATACGGATCTGCAGACGGCGCGCCTGTGCATCGCCTAAGTTGGAACAACTTCCGACTTCAAAGTATTTTTGCTGGCGCGGCGACCACGCCTCTACATCAATCGATTTCACCTTCAAATCTGCCAGATCTCCGGAGCAGCATTCCAGCGTGCGCACCGGAATATCCAACGTCCGGAACAGATCGACTGTATTTTTCCAGAGTTTCTCAAACCATCCCATACTCTCCTCCGGCTTGCAGACAACGATCATTTCCTGTTTTTCAAACTGATGGATTCGGTACACGCCCCTCTCTTCAATCCCATGCGCCCCTTTTTCCTTTCGGAAACAAGGAGAATAGGACGTCAGCGTCTTTGGAAGTTCCTTCTCATCTGTGATGGTATCAATAAATTTTCCAATCATCGAATGCTCGCTGGTTCCGATCAGATACAAATCTTCTCCCTCAATCTTGTACATCATCGCATCCATTTCCGCAAAACTCATAACACCCGTCACAACGTTACTGCGGATCATAAACGGCGGAATACAATATGTGAACCCTCTGTCTATCATAAAATCTCTCGCATAGGAAATGACTGCGGAGTGAAGCCTCGCAATGTCGCCCATCAGATAATAAAATCCATTTCCCGCTACTTTGCCGGCCGCATCAATATCCAAACCGGAAAAGCTCTCCATGATCTGCGCATGGTAAGGGATTTCATAATCCGGCACCACCGGCTCCCCAAATCGCTCCAGCTCAACATTTTCACTGTCGTCCTTTCCAATCGGAACGGATTCGTCAATCATATTGGGGATTACCATCATAATCTTCTTGATCTTTTCCTGGAGCTCTTTCTCGCTGTCCTCTAATTCGGCCAGACGCCCGGCATTTCTGGCAACCTCTGCCTTTTTTGCCTCGGCTTCCTCCTTCTTTCCCTGTCCCATTAATGCTCCGATTTCCTTAGAAATCTTTTTGCGCGAAGCACGCAGTTCATCGGCCTCCTGCTTCGCCTTTCTGGACTGCGCATCCAGCGCGATCACCTCGTTTACAAGAGGAAGTTTGTCCTCCTGGAATTTATTTTTTATATTCTGCTTTACCACGTCAGGGTTTTCCCTGAGAAATTTAATGTCTAACATTTCTCTCTCCTTACAAGTTGTCTCAGTTTTTCGTTTCTAATTTCATTATTTTACACATTCTGCCGCAGAATGCAAGAGGCGGCTTTCTCTTTCGCATCGGACAAGC
>CANQCD010000015.1 GCA_947589455.1 uncultured Lachnospiraceae bacterium
GCATTTATCTTGGGAGAATGCAAAACCAGCATTCTCCGATATGCACAAAAACCATGTGCAAAAAATATGATATAATGGACGCACCGGATGCGTTCATCCTGGGAAAATGGAAAAGAGGCATTCCCTGTGATGTGCAGAACGCATATATAAAAATCAGGATATGCGATAGTCCAATCGGAGGGAGTCAGAGAAATTCAGGCATCATGGGCGATTCGATATGCCGGGCTTTTTTTGGGAAGCGCGGCGTACATAGACGGAGGCATGGCAATGGGGAAAAGGAAACTGTTAGTGTTTTTGTTTCTTTTGAGTGTGGCGGCAGGTTTTGCTGTGGCGCGGATAGAAACAACGCTGACGCATACGTTAAATCAGATTAACAGAGATACGGATTCTGTTTTTAAGGAGGTCGATCTGGGCGGGATTCCGGTCAAATATGATAAGGACATTATCAACCTCTTGTTGATAGGGGATGATTACCGCAAGGAAAAAGGATATACGGCAAACGGTCTGCCGGATGTTCTCATGATTGCCACGATAGATACGAAACACAACACATTAAAAGTGGCTTCCCTGATGCGCGACATGCTTGTAGACATGACGGAAGAAGGGGTAAAGAACCGTATTAACCATTCATTGCAATATGGAGACCGCACGCTGAAAAATCTTTATAAAACGATTGCGAAGAATTTTCATATCCGGCTTGACGGCTATCTGAAAGTGAATTTTAAAGCTTTTTCCAAAGTGGTGAACGCCGTGGGGGGAGTTAAGGTGGAGCTGACGCAGTCGGAGGCGGATTATCTGAATACGACAAATTATATCAGGCCGAAAAAATACCGCAATGTCAAGGCGGGCAAACAGACGTTAAATGGCGCGCAGGCGCTGGGCTATTGCCGGATTCGGAAAGGCAATACGGTGACGGTAAACGGACTCCGGGATGATTATGGGCGTACCTGGCGTCAGAGGACGGTGCTAAACGCTGTTTTTGACAAGGTGAAAGGAATGTCTGTCACAGAGTGGATTGACATTGCAAACAAAGTTTTTAAATGCATTAAGACAGATTTGGATAACTCGTCTATCATGAAATATATGAAAAACGTTATTCAAATGGGGACTTTGGAGGTGCATCAGCTGCAGATTCCGTATAATGGGTATTTTTACAGCAATTCCGATGCGCAGTATACTTCCCTCTATCCCCAATATGCGCTGGTGCCGACAAATGGGGTTTCCAACACATACGATATATCAAAAAACGAGGAAATCTTAAAGAAATTTATCTTTCAATATAATGGAAAGAAAGAGTTTCGGACGGCAAGTATTGCATATTGACAGCGGATAGTGTAAAATGATTTTATCTGCGATCAATAAAAAGCGAATGAGAAAAAAATTTCAGGATACCATAAGAGGGAAAGGAATACGGTATATGTGGAAGAAAATAGTATTTAGTTTACTTTTGGTTATCAGCGCTGTCGCCGGTTTTTTCGTGGCAAAGGCGCAGACCATCTTTTTCGATACGCTGAATCAGGTAAACAGAGATTATGATACTGTGTTGGAAAATGTGGATTTGAGTGGTATCAAAGTAAATTCAGACAGTGAGATCGTCAATATACTGGTGATCGGTAATGATTACCGCGTCGAGAAAAATTATACGGCGGCGGGTCTTACGGATACGATGATCATTGCGACGATGGATTTAAAACACAATGTGTTAAAGACAACTTCTCTGATGCGCGACTGTTATGTGGAAATTCCGGGGTATGGATATAATAAGCTGAATGCCGCTAATTCTTTTGGCGGGATTGAGCTTCTGTATAAAACGATCGCCACAAACTTTAACATTGAGTTAGACGGATATGTAGAGATTGGAATGAAGGCGTTTGTCGATATTGTCGATGCCGTGGGCGGTATCGAGTTGGAGATGACAGAATCCGAAGTATCTTATCTGAATACGACAAATTACATCAGACCGAAGAAATACCGCACAGTCAAGGTGGGCAAGCAGACGGTGAACGGCGCGCAGGCGCTTGGGTATTGCCGCATCAGGAAAAACGGAGTGACCACGATCAATGGATTGCGGGATGATTATGGGCGCACCTGGCGTCAGAGAACTGTGATCAATATGGTCTTTGAAAAGATTAAGGCAATGCCAAAAACGCGATGGATCGGGCTGGCAAATAAGCTGTTAAAGAATGTGACAACAGATTTGTCCAATGAAAAGATCATTTCTTATATTACAGATGTGATTTCCATGGGGACAACAAAGATCCATCAGCTGCAGATTCCGGTGAACGGATATTTCCGCGGGGCGAAGCCCGGCGAGTTCAGCGTAGGTTCCTGTCTGGTCATGACGGATGGCGTAAACTCCACGTTGAATACTGCTTCCAATTCCGAGGCGTTAAATCAGTTCGTTTTTGACTATAATGGAAAAGGAAACTTTATATACGGAACATTTGAGAATAAAGAATAGAAAACAGCAGACCCTGTTTGGGCGCGGGAATCACATGCGCAGGGTCTGCTGTCTGTTTTTTCTGCGAAAAGCGGACAGGATATGGAGCAGGGTCTGCCGTCTGTTTTTTCTGCGAAAAGCGGATAGGAGTATAGCGCGGGCTTACTGGAACAAAAAGCGGTTCCAAGTCTTTAGCAGATAGTCTGGAAAAGTTGCCAGCCCGATGGATTCTGCGGCGACGATCGGGAGCGTTCCAATCTCCTTCTCATTCATGGTATAGATCACTTCGCCGATTGGATCGCCTTCTTTGATGGGAGCGCACAGGTTCTTAGGAAAGCGGATGGTTCTTTTTATCATTTCCGCATTTTCTTCTTTTGTTAAAGTATAGTTAAAATTTTTCTCAACGCGCGGCGTCACTGTATTTTTGGTACCATGCCGGATTTCCTGCGGGACGAGCGGAATCGCCTCTGGTTTTTCCTGATAGACGCTGCAATTTGCAAAGCCGTAATCTAACAGGGCGGCAGCCTGTGTAAAGCGGATTTTCGGATCCGGAGCTGCCATGATCACGGCGGTCAGGCTGATGCCGTCTCTTTTTGCCGTGCCGGAAAAACAATATTTTGCCTTTGAGGTAGAGCCGGTTTTTAAACCGGTGATCCCATTATAGATCCGGAGCAGTTTATTTGTGTTTGTCAGGCCGAATTTGGATTCCCCTTTCCTGGTCTGGTGGGTGATCTCATCCATCCAAATAGTAGAGTAATCGGATATCTGGGGATGGTTTGTCACAAGGGCTCTGGACATCAGGGCAACGTCGTAGGCGCTGCTGTAATGCCCGCTTTTGATCGTGTCGTCCAGGCCGTTACAGTTTTTGAAATGGGTGTGTTTCATTCCTAATTCCTGTGCTTTTTGGTTCATTTTTTCTACAAAGGCGCTCTCTGAGCCGCAGATATGTTCCGCCATGGCGACGGCGGCATCATTTGCGCTGGAAATGCTGATGCATTTGATCATGTCTTTGACAGACTGGGTCTCTCCCGGTTCCAGATATACCTGCGATCCCCCCATTTTGGCGGCATATTCGCTGACAGTCACAGAATCTTCCAGCTTGATCTTTCCCTCGTCGAGCGCATCGAAGATTAAGAGAAGCGTCATGATCTTTGTGATGCTGGCGGGGACCAGTTCTTTATCTTTATTTTTTTCATATAAGATGCGTCCGCTGTTATTTTCAATCAGAACGGCAGATTTGGCTGTGATATCAAGGCCTGCCGGCGCTTTTTTGCCGCTTTCCGTCTCTGTTTCGGCAACAGCTGCGGCATCCGCGCGGACAGAGGCGGCCGGGAATTGTCCTGGCTGGCAGAAAAACAGCGCGGCCAGCAAAAGGATGGCGGCAAAATGATATCTTGTTTTAGGTGTTCTTTTTTTCATGGAAAAGCTTCCTATCGAAAATTCCTTAGTCAAATATATGGAAAAATCGGGCAAATTATGCAATCAACGCAAAGGGATAAAGCAGAACCACCAGCTTAGCTGGTGGTAATAGATTAAAATTGAGCGATCTCTTCTAACAGGGCGACAATATGCTGTCGGATCGGGGGCGTCGTATGCTTTAGCAGAGCAAGCACATGGGCGTCTTCAGCGCTGATCTCAGAGACGTCTGCAGTGTCGGCGTCTTGAGGGGAATACCCTATCAGATAATCAACACTTGTATGAAAAAAAGCAGCGAAGTCTTTTAAAGTCCGTATATCTGGCTCGGCTAAATTATTCTCATACTTATAGACAGATTGCTGGCTTAAATCAAAAGTTTCAGCTAATTTTTTTTGGCTGAGATGGCGATCCAGCCTGAGTTTTTTTAGATTTTCCAAACAAGTTCCTCCTTCCTTACCGTTGCTGTATAACGTATCTCTTGCCGCAGGCTGATTTTCTCCATGCCCTGTGTTACCTTTTTTAATTTTAGCAAGATATAATGACAAGAACCAAAACCGCTAAGTTGTTGTTGACAACAACTTAAAGTTGTTATATAATCTTTTTCAGATTTAGGGAAAACATTTTTTTCTCATGTTTTTTCTAATAGATTACTCCTTATGGAATCCTTTTTCCTGTCAGGATTTGATGCCAAAAAGGGGCTTAAAGCGCTTTTGTGTTTTGCGGAAGTTTTTCGGCCGTTACAGGTCTTGAAAGAATTTGTGGCAAAATACAGGAGGCTTTAGAGGCCAAGCCTCTTTTTGGCAGTTGGGTCCTGTTAGAAAAGAGGAGAGTTTGATTGCTGGATATTATGCAGATGAGGGCGAGGGTGATGATATGATTGATTTTCATGCGCATATACTGCCGGGGATTGATGACGGAAGCCAGAGCATGGAAGAATCGCTGGCAATGTTTCGGTTGGAACAAAACCAGGGAGTGGAGACAGTCGTCGCTACACCTCATTTTTACGCATGGCGGGATTCCGTGGCGGGTTTTTTGCGCCGGAGGGAAAAAAGCGTTCGTTCCTTTCTGGAGCGCCTGCCTGGCGGGGAAGCTTTTCCAAGGCTCTGTCAGGGGGCGGAAGTATATTATTTTTCCGGTATCGGAAAGGCGGAACAGCTCTCCGCGCTGTGCATAGAAAATACTTCGGCGATCCTTTTGGAACTGCCGTTTGAAGAATGGACAGAAAAGGTGCTGGAAGAAGTACGGTTTCTAGTGGAGAAACGGCGCTTTACCGTTATTTTGGCACATGTCGAGAGATATTATGCATATCAGAAAAACAAAGCAGTCTGGAACCGGATGCTGGAACTTCCGCTTTGTGTGCAGATCAATGCAGCCAGTTTCTCAGAAAGGAAAAAGCAGCGCATTGTAAACGCTTTCTTTGAACAGGAACGGGACGTCATATTAGGGAGCGACTGCCATAATATGGGAAAGCGTCCGCCGAATCTGGAAGAAGGAAGGAAAATGCTGGTGCAGAGGGCAGGGATGGCCGCACTTGAGAAAACAGATGCATTGGGAGAAAGGATTTTGGCGCATGGTTAGGAAAAAGCAGAAATTATTTCTCATCTTCGCAGGAACCTTACTGTTCTTTGGCTTATGCTGGACGGCGCTCGCTTATCTGGAAAGGCAGATTGCCCCAGTGCGGTCGGATGCAGACACAGCAGGCAGCGGAGCGCCTGCAGAAGCAAGCGAAAAGCCGCATGAGTTTGAGACGTACCTTTTGATCGGCACGGACGGCAGCGGCAGGGAAGAGGCAGAAGGGCAGGAATATCAGGGTTCCATGGCTGATTTTCTTTTCGTAGCTGTTTTTGACAAAACAAGTCGATCATATGGCGGGATTCAATTGAACAGAGATACCATGACAGAAATTACATTAATGCAGAAAGACGGTACAGGGATGGCAAGCGCATCCCTGCAGTTATGTACGGCGCATTGGTACGGCGGGACAAAACAGCAGAGCTGTGAAAACACGGCAGCCGCCGTATCAAAGCTGTTAGGCGGCGTCACGATTGACGGCTATTACGCCATGAGCATGGAGCAGATCCCAGAGCTCAATCATGCTGTGGGCGGGGTGCGAGTCCGGCTGGAGGAAGATTTTACCAGATACGACCCGGCGATGAAAAAGGGAACGGAACTTCTGTTAAACGACAGTCAGGCATACACCTTTCTGCGGCGCAGATATCATGTGGGAAATGAAAAAAACAGCTCCCGCATGAAGAGGCAGAAGCAGTATATGAAAGGGATGTTTGAAACGGTAAAAGAAAAGAGCAGCCAGGACGCCGCGTTTCTTTTAAAGCTTTATCAGGATATGAAAAAATCTGCCGTCACCAATATCACAGGGAAAGAGATTTCCCATATGGCAAAGCAGATCAAAGAGGGGGAAAATAAGGGGATCCATTCTCCGAAGGGGACTTACAGGCTGGGAGAAACGTTCCGGAATGGGCAAAAATACAGGGAATTTTATGCAGATAAAAAATCCCTGAAAAAAATTCTGGGGCTGCTCTATGGGATTTGACCCTTGCGGCAGCCGCCGAATGTCCGTGCAGGCGCGTCCGCTTGGGCTCGCTGCCTGCGGGAATAAAGTACAGAGAGGAACTGTGATATGAGTCATCAGATAGAAGAATTACAGGTTCAGGAAGAGAAAGAAGGGCTGGAGATCGACCTGCTGGAGCTGTTGTACTATTACCGGACCAAGTGGGTGAAGCTTGCGGCGGGATTTCTGGCGGGCGCTTTGTTTGCAGGGCTTTTTACTTATTATTTTATCACGCCGAAATATACGGCGACTGCCAAGCTGTATATGGTGTCGGCGTCCAGCGATTCCGTTGTAGATCTGACCGACCTAAATTTAGGGACTTCCCTTTCCTCTGATTATGAAGAACTCTTGAAGATACGTCCTGTTATGGAAGAGGTGGCGCAAGAGCAGGGATTGGGATATTCCTATACAGAAATGCTGGGGATGGTAGGCATCTCTACGATTGCAGATACCCGTATTTTACAGATCAATGTGGAGAGTGCAGACGCCGGGGAGGCACAGAGGATTGCCAATGCCCTGGCAGAAAAGGCAGTCAGCTATCTGCCGGAGGTGATGGAAATATCCGCCCCGAATATAGCGGAGAGGGCAATCGTCCCTGAGGATACCAGCTCTCCGAGCTATTCGACCAACATCATGCTTGGGGCGCTTCTTGGTCTGGTACTCACAGCGGGCGTGTTTGCATTTTTCTTTGTGACAGATGATACGCTCAACTCTGCAGAAGATATCGAAAAGAAATTTGGCATTTTGCCGTTTACTGTGATCCCGGAAGGCGACATAGCAGGTTTCCAGGGGGATCAAAAAGAAGAGACCAGACACAGAGGGCGCAAAAAAAGGCTGTGGAGGAAAAGGAGAAACGGATGATGGACAGAGTAAAAATAGAACGATTTCCAGAGATTCCTTACGCAATGGAAGAGGCGATAAACCGGCTTCGGATCAATATCAGTTTTCTGGGGAGCAATATCCGCAAGATCATGATTGTCAGCTCCATGCCAAATGAAGGGAAAAGTTTTGTCACTATGCAGCTATGGCATCAGATGGCGCAGGCGGAATGTCCGGTTGTCTTGTTAGACGCAGATTTACGGAAATCTGTCCTGGCGGATCAATATGGCCTTGTCCTTGAGAGCGGCAAGAAGATGAAAGGGACTTCCCATTTCCTGGCCGGCGATCGTCCCATTGAGGAAGCGATCTTACATACCGACTTGGAGCAGGGCGATATCCTGCCAAATACAGATAATGTGGTCAGCCCGTCTATGCTGTTGGACAATGGGCGGCTGCAGGAACTGTTAGATTATATGAAAAAGAATTACCGATATGTTTTTATTGACGCACCGCCTTTAAACCTGGTGTCGGACGGAGAACGGATCGGTTCACTGTGCGATGGGGCGATCTTAGTTGTACGCGGCGGAAGCACTTCGGTGCGGATGATCAAAAATTCAATCCGGCAGTTAGAGCGGGCCGGGTGTCCGCTGCTTGGCATTGTATTAAACAGGGTAGAAGGGAAAAAAGGCGGCTATTATTATAAAAAATATGGCGGAAAATATTATTACGGAAGTAAATATTACCGCGGCGCAGAATAGCAGAGAAAAGATGTGAGTCCGCCCGGCGGCAGAAATCTTGTATCCGGGCTTACTCTATAGATTAAAAAGAGAAGAAGGAGGAAAAAAGAAATGGTAAAAGCAATAATGAAGAAAGTGATGGTGTGTGTCTTGACGGCAGCGGTGGTATTAAGCGCTGCACAGCCGGCTGCAGCAGAACCGGCGAGCCCGGTCAGCTCTGTGGATACCGTTACAAAAAATAATGTGGCGGCAAAGGCGGTAAACGGTGTAACGCCTACGGTAAATACAAAGAAAAACGGCACGGCGTCAATCCAGAAGCTGGCAAAGACAAACAAGACGAGCATAACCATCTCCAGCAAAGTGACAGTAAACGGTGTGAAGTATACTGTGACGACAATTTCGGCAAAGGCTTTTGCAAATTGTGCGAAGGCAAAAAAGATCAGCCTTCCGTCAACGGTTAAGACGATCAGCAAAAACGCGTTCAGCGGGGCAAAAAAGCTAAAGACGATCACATTGCAGGGGACGAAGGCGATCACCGTGAAAAAGGGTGCGTTTAACGGCTTAAATACAAAGAAGATGACGATCAAAGTCAGCAAAAAAATGTCGGCAAAAGAGCTTAAAAAGCTGAAAAAAACGTTGAAAAAAGCCGGATTTAAGGGCAAAGTAAAGAAAGCCTAAAAAAGATACGGTATCCAGTCGGAGCTGCTGTGCGTTGCCATGGGCAGCGCGCGGCAGCTTTGTCGCTTTGAAGAAGGGCAAAAGAGGAGGGCGGAGATTTATGCGGCAGAGAGGAAAATACATAGAATATCTTGACTTTATGTTTTTTGATCTGTTTGGCACAGAGATTTCCTTTTGGGCGGCGGTCATGCTGCGCCACGGGATGGTTTATCTGCCGGGAAAACCGGGGATTTACCAGAATATGTCCCTCTTACTTTTGCTGTTATATGCAGTTATCCTGCTGTTTTGGACTCCCTGGGATAAAGTGTGGGAGCGCGGTATGTTCGACGAGCTCAAGGCAGCCGTAAAATACAATGTGCTATTGTCGGGAAGCCTTTTGGTCGTGATGTTTTTGCTGCAGCAGTCAGGCGAATATTCCCGTATCACGATCGTTATTTTCCCATGCCTGAACAGTATTGTCCTTTATATGGGACATATTGCCTTAAAGAAGATCCGGCGGCTGTGCAGGGAAAAGGGAAAATATCAGGAAAACATATTGATCGTAGCAGATACGCAGGCGGCAGAGGAGTTAGCGGCGGCGTTTCAAAATAATGATTATGCCTCCCCGGTGCTTGCAGGGATCGCGGTAGGGGAGGAAAGTATGGTAGGCAAAGAACTTGCCGGCATATCTGTGGTTTCCGGCATATCCGGACTGGGCGATTACGTAAAGGAAAACGTAGTTGACGAGGTTTATTTAGATACCAGCGTAAAGGAAAACAGGGCGCTCGCGCAGCAGCTGTTATCCATGGGCGTTAAAGTGGATATTGGCATAGGGAGGATGGATAAGCTCCCCAACGCCGTAGTGACGCAGCTGCATGGCAGGACGGTGGTCACGGCTACCCTGATCGCGCTTTCTGCACAGCAGCGTTTTGTCAAGCGCTTTGTGGATATCCTTTTTGGGCTGGCGGGATCTGCAGTTACCCTCGTCCTAACGGCGATCCTTGCGCCGATCATCTACATGGCGTCTCCGGGGCCGATTTTTTTCCGGCAGGAGCGAGTCGGCAAAAACGGCAGGAAATTTCAGATATGGAAATTCCGTACAATGTATCTGGATGCAGAAGAAAAAAAGAAAGAGCTCTCCGGACAGAATGAGATGGAAGGCCATATGTTTAAGATAGAAAACGATCCCAGGATCATCGGGAGCGGAAAAAACGGCGACCGTATGGGGATTGGAAAGTTTCTGCGCAAATACAGCCTGGATGAATTTCCGCAGTTTTTCAATCTGTTAAAAGGCGATATGAGCCTTGTGGGAACGCGCCCGCCTACTGTGGACGAAGTGGAGACATACGACCTGCACCACTATAGCCGCCTTGCCATGAAGCCGGGCATCACCGGTCTCTGGCAGATCAGCGGAAGAAGCGATATCGTGGATTTTGAAGAGGTGGTCAGGCTGGACAATGAATATATACAAAATGCTTCCCTGGCGCTGGATATGAAGATTATCTGGAAAACAATCTGGGTCGTGCTGGGAAGAAAAGGGGCGAAGTAGGAGAGGAGGATTGTTATGAAAGTATGCCTGGTGGGGTCTGCCGGGGGTCATTTGACCCATTTATATATGCTAAAGCCCTTTTGGGCAGAGAGAGAACATTTTTGGGTTACATTTGATAAGACAGATGCGCAGAGCCTGCTTGTAGGGGAGAAAGTATATTCCTGTTATTTTCCGACAAACCGGAATATTCCTAATCTCATCCGCAATACTTTTTTGGCATACCGGGTCCTTCGCAGGGAAAAGCCGGATCTGTTGATCTCTACCGGGGCGGCTGTGGCGGTCCCGTTTTTTTACCTCGGCAGGCTGATGGGCAAAAAGCTGATCTATATTGAAGTATTTGACCGGATTGATAAGCCTACCCTGACAGGGAGGCTGGTGTATCCGATCGTGAATCAGTTCATCGTGCAGTGGGAAGAGATGAAAAAAGTATATCCCAAGGCAGTCAATCTGGGAAGTATTTTTTAACGGAGGCAGTGAGGATGGTATTTGTTACTGTGGGAACGCATGAACAGCCGTTTGACCGTCTGGTAAAGGAAGTGGATCGGCTGAAAGCAGAAGATGCGATCTGGGAGGAAGTATTTATACAGACAGGGTATTGCACATATGAGCCGGAGCATTGTGAATGGAATCGGCTGATCTCCCACCACGAGATGGAGGAAAAGATTGCAAGAGCAGATCTTGTGATCACCCACGGAGGGCCGGCAAGTTTTCTTGCGCCCCTGCAAAGAGGGAAAATCCCTATCGTCGTGCCAAGGCAGAAGCGGTATGGGGAGCATGTAAATGACCATCAGCTGGAATTTTGCCGCGCCGTGGCAGAGAAAATGGGAAATATCATCCTGATCGAAGAGGTGGGACAGCTAGGGGAGGCAGTCAGGACATACCGGGAGACGGCGGGCAGAATGCGGCAAAACAGCCAGAGCAATAATGATGCGTTTTGCAAAAAACTTGGACGGATCGCAGAGGGATTGCTGTCTGGAAAGCGAGAGGAAAAGCAGTTATGATGAGAAACCGGGTTTTCAAAAAAATATTAAAAAACAGTATTTTTAAGCTGCTTTGTCTTGTGAACGCAGCAGTGCCAAAATCAGAAGACAGAATCCTCTTATATTCGGCAAATAAGGGGATTTCACATAATTTACTGCCCTTGCGGGAGTATTTGCTAGAGCATGGTTATAACAAAAAATATAAGATCATCTGTGGGATAGAACGTCTGGAATGGAAGGATGGGACAGCGGAAAATATGAGCTATACGACGCCGGTTTTTTCGGTTTTTGAGTTTCTGCGCGCAAAATATGTCTTTTATACGACAGGGCAGATTCCAATCAAACCGTCCAGGAAGCAGGAAGTTGTACAGCTGTGTCATGGGGCTTCTGCAGTGAAAACATTTGGAAAGCTCTCTGATATCCACAATGGAAATGAGTATTATTTTAACCATGTACTCACAACGTCAGAATTTTACAGGGAGATCATGATAAAGGCATTTGGATGCAGGCAGGAGGATATTTTTTTCTGCGGCGAGCCGATGGTAGACGCTTTTTATCAGGAAAGTAAAGATCAGATTTTTGGCGGTTATCATAAATTTTTTTTGTGGGCGCCGACTTTTCGCCAATCGGATTATCTGGGATATGATGATTCGTCTGCGGAAGAGCTTTTGCCAATGTTTTTAGAAGAGGAATATGGGGAGTTAAACGAAGAATGCAAACGACATGATTTTTTGCTTTTGGTAAAGCTCCATCCGATGCAGGATACAAAACGCCTGAAAAGCACAAAATTCAGCCATTTAAAAATATACAGCGATCAGGAATTTGTGGCGGCGGGGCTGGATCTGTACCGGCTGCTGCCGCAGATCGACGTGCTGTTAGCAGATTATTCTACAGTGTATACGCAGTTTTATCTGTTGGATAAGCCGATTGGTTTTGTCGTTCCTGACATGGAAGAGTACAAAGAAAAAAGAGGTTTTGTCTTTTCTGATCCAGAAGAATATATGGCGGGAGAGATAATCAGGACAAAAGAGGAACTTTACCGCTTCTTTGACGATATGGAGGATCATGTTGACCGGCATTCTGAGAAAAGAAAAAAACTGCGTGATCTTATGCATCAATATCAGGATGGCGGTAATTGCAGGAGAATTTTGGAGTATGTCGGGATCGCTGCTCCCCCAAAAGACCGGATGCAGGAACAGCTGTAAACAAACCTGTGTCAGTAGGAGAATAAGGTGATGAAGAGGATTTTGATCATAATTACAACAGCATTTGTTCCGTATGGCGGTTTGACAACAGTTATGATGAATTATTATCGGGCGATGGAAAAGAGAGGACTTAAGATAGACGTTGCTTCTACAAATGAACCGCCCAAAAAACTTTTGGCGGAGCTGCATAAAAACGGTTCCGACTATTTTAATCTGGGAAGCAGGAAGAAACATCCCATCCGATACGGAAGGAATTTAGCGCGGCTGTTGGGAACGCATTCCTACGACGCCGTGCATGTGAATGGAAACAGCGCCACAATGGCGTTTGAATTAAAAATTGCAAAGAAAAAGAAAGTGCCTGTCAGGATCGCCCACGGACATGCTTCAAGAGGGGAGCACCCCCTGCTGCATCGATGGTTATCAGGCGTTTTTGAGAGGAGTTATACTTTGGCGCTTGCGGCGTCAGATCAGGCGGGTATCTGGCTGTTTGGCGGAAATCCCTATATTGTGTTAAACAATGCGATCTGCGTAAAAAAATATCAATATGACAGGGATATCCGGGAAAGCTGCCGGAGAGAACTTGGATTATCCGATCGATTTGTGGCGGGAAACGTGGGGAAATTAAACTGGTCGAAAAATCATGTTTTTCTTATGCAGATTTTTTGTGAATTGAAAAAGAGAGAAACGAAAGCGCATCTTCTTCTTGTGGGGGATGGACAACTGCGGGAGGAAATAGAAAGCCTGTGCAGGCAGTATGGGATGGAAGGCGAGGTGACGTTTCTGGGAATGCGGGACGACGTCCCGGAACTGCTGCAGGCGATGGATGTCTTTGTGTTTCCGTCTCTGTCCGAGGGGCTGGGGATGGCGCTGGTTGAGGCGCAGGCAGCCGGTTTATGCTGCTTTGCCTCGGAAAATGTGCCGAAAGAGACAAAATTGTCCAGTCAGATTGAATATATCAGCTTGGAGGAACAGGCGCACCGCTGGGCTGAGAAGATCCTGCAGGCGGATTGCAGACGCCGGACGGAGCATTCGCAGCAGGCGTGCGCTGCAATCCGCGCCGGCGGCTACGATATCGAAACCGCAGCCGGAAAATTGAGGGAAATTTATAATGGAATAGGATGAATGTAAGATGAGTATTACCATATTTGGGATTTTCTTTTTTATTGTAACGTTTGTTATCTTTCTCAATAATAATGCGAAAATGATGTTTGGGCTTCTGGTTTTCAGTATGTGCGCCCAGTCGGTCTCTGTGGTCAGGCTGGAAGAGAAAGGAGTGGGGCCGCAGGTATTTGCGTCAATCCTGTTTTCTGTCTGGATCTTGTTAAACTCAAGGGTTTTGCTGGAGGGGAAGCTGGTAATAAAGCACAAAGAGAAGTATTGGAGGGTGGCAACTCTGTCCGTCTGGCTGTTTTTTGGGTATATTGCATATTCGGTATATCAGCGGGAGTGGGTGGAAATAACAGATTTCTTTTATGTGTTCCAGCTGCTGGCCTATATTATATGTTTCTTTAGCATCCCATATATCACAAGGCGTCTGGAAGAAGACGAGGCGGATGCGGTGATCGAAGGGGTTATTCTTATCATAGCGGTCATCGGGGTTGTCCAGTTTCTTACTACTACGAATGTCCTTTCCAAAAATGTTTTGCTGGAGACATTTGTTTATGATACCTCGCTGAGTGACTTGGCTTATAACATTGATTTTTATCCCCGTGTGTTTTCTACCTTTATGGAACCTAGCTATTGCGCGCCCTTTCTCGTGGGCGGGTTTTATTATCTGATCTCGAGGGAGCGCTGGAACAGAAAGAGCCTGGCGTTAGTCGTCCTGCTTGCGGCAGAGATTGTGCTGACGATGTCTTCTACAGCATATGGCGCGACAATCTTAACAGGAGCGGTCTATCTTCTGGCAAGCAGGAACAAGAAGGCGTTAAAATTCCTCATCCCGCTGGCGGCTGTTATGATGCTGTTTCTGTCTATCATGGGCACAATGCAGAATATATTAAACGACGTGATCTTTAATAAACTAAATACCTCTTCCGGCATTACGAGGAATGGCTGGGATATGCAGGCGTGGGATGCTTTCTTGGAAAATCCGTTATTTGGCGCAGGTTATCGGATGGTGCGGGGATCGCAGTTTTATACGTCTGTTTTGGGGCAGATTGGCATGGTCGGGACTGCGTTGTATGCCCTGTCTGTCCTTCCTCTGCTGTTAGCGGGACTGCGCAGGAAGGAATCGGTTCCGGCCAGCATGTTTCTGACAGGGAGTATTGTGGCACAGGCGATCGCTATTCCGGATCTGGATTTTTGTGTATTCTGGCTGAGTATGTATCTTGTCCGGATGGCGACTGCCTACAGCAGACAACATATTTGAGGTTTGGGGGGTCTTCATGGCGAGCATAAAGAAAAATTTTGTATACCAGGCTATGTGGCAGCTGCTGTCTATGGCGCTTCCGCTTGTGACGTCCCCAATCCTGGCACGCTCTCTTGGGGCGGAGGGGATCGGTATATATACCTTTGTCCTTACTGTGGTTGGATATTTTTCATTGGCGGCGAATCTGGGCGTATACCGATACGGCGTTCAAAAAATATCTGCGGCGCGGGATGACGGCGAGCAGTGCAACCAGGTTTTCTGGGAAATCTGGCGGGCGCATTCCCTGGTGTCGCTTGCCGTGGGCGGCCTCTATATCCTATTTGTGGTGCATACTGCTGATTACAGACTGTTTTATATGATCATGGGAATGCATTATCTGGGATCGGTTTTGAGCATTGACTGGCTGTTTGCGGGAACAGAGGATTTTAAAAAGATCACGATACGCGATACGGCGATCAAGCTGTCTGCCTTTGTTTTGATTTTGCTCCTGATACATGACAGGGAGGATTTGCCGGTTTATATTTTTATCATGGCGCTGGGAAATTTGATCAGCGGGATTGTTTTCTGGACGTCGGCGTCCAGGCATGTCCATAAAATTTCGGCGGGCGTGCGGGAAGTGTCCGCACACATCAGGGGAATGTTTGTGTTATTTATCCCTGTATTGATTGAAAATGTATATACTACGATGGATAAAGTGATGTTGGGGATCATGAAAGATAAAACGGCTGTGGGATTTTATGAAAATTCAGAAAAGGCTTTGATCGCCCAGCGGATCATCCATGCGTTGGATGCAGTAATCATGCCCCGCATGACGTATTTGATCAAAAGCGGAAAAAGAGAAGAGATGCGGAGGCTGATGAAAAGGACGGTAGACGCCGCCATGGTACTGTCTGTGGCGTTTGGCGCCGGCACGGCGGCGATCTCAAAAGAATTTTCTGTGATCTTCTGGGGAGAGGAATTTTTTCCGTGTGCCAGGCTTATTTTTGTGATGGCGTTAGCGATACCGGCGATGGGGCTTTCCAGGATCATCCGGGATGATTTGATGATTCCTTCTGGGCGGAACCGGGAATATATTGCCTGTGCAGGTCTGGGGGCCGTGTCAAATTTTGTTATCAATCTGGTCTTTATTCCGGTTTATGGGGAAATTGTCGCCGCAGTCTCAACCTTTCTCTCGGAGTTTTTGGTTTTTGCAGCGCAATGTATTGTCATAAGAAAGCAGATACCGGTTGTGCAATATATCAAAGAGGGCTGCATATATATTCCCTTTGGCGTTTTGATGTATTTTGTCGTCAGGGCGGTCGCCGGTCTTTTTGACGTCCGGGTCTATGCGCTGTTAATCGAAGTAGCCGCCGGGATGGGGACTTATATTGGCATATGCAGCATCTATTGGAAACTGGCCGGACAGACATATTATTTTGATATGATCAAACGGGTTTTGGGAAGATTTTTTGCTTTGCAAAAGAAAAAATGATAGACGCGATGGTCTGCCCGCAGCGTTTATCTTCGTCTCCGCCGGATGGAGCGGGGCAAAAGACGTTATCAAAGAGAAGGGGAGGAACGCATGTTTTTAACAGTTGTCATTCCAATATATAATAGTGCGCAGTATTTGAAACAATGCATAGACAGTATTGTAGAGCAGCCGTGCGAAGGGGTGGAGCTGATCCTGGTGGACGATGGCTCGACGGATGGCTCGCCGGAAATCTGTGATGCCTATGCGAAGCGGTATGATTTTATCAAGGTGGTACATCAGACAAATCTGGGTCGGAGCGGGGCGAGGAACCGGGGGATTGAGATGGCGGCGGGGGAGTGGATTGCCTTTGTAGATTCTGACGATTATGTAGCGGGCGACTATATCGGACAGATAGGCAGGCAGATAGAACCAAATGTCGATTTTCTGTTATTTGAAGCGCCCGGCATAGATGCGGGCGAGACAGCTGAGATGAAAAAAGGGGCAGGAGGCGGCAGGGTTCAATATTATGACGGGTCGAAGCATGACTTGTTCGTAAAATCCCTGTTTCTGTGCCGCTCTGTCATGGACGGCTGTGAAATAGGGCTGCGGGCGATTCAGGGCATAGCCTACCGCTGTTCCATGCTGCGGAAAAATCATATTTTGTTTCAAGAGGGGGTGGAGGTGGGAGAAGATCTGTTGTTTAACCTGCAGGTATCGATGTGCTTTTGCAGGGCAAAATGCGTTGACCGGGTCATTTATTATTATGTATCCCGTGCAGATTCTATCATGAACCGGTATAAACCGCATTACGATAGACTGCTTCGCCCCTTTCTGGAGGAAATCGATCTATGGCTTGCAAAATATCCGGAATATGAGCCATATCACTCCTGTTACAGGCTGCATGATATCATCATGTATATGAAATATGATTTTTTCCACAGAAAGAATCAGGAGAGCGGCCGCCTGCTGCACAGGAGGATGAAAAAAATCCTGCTGGAGGGGAGATACCGGGAGGATTACAGGCTGGCAAAGCAATATGGCGTTATGAAAAAAAGCTACCCGCCGGCTAAACGGTTTGTTTTTTGGGCGGCGGTACACGGACATTTCCGCTGTCTGCGGTGGATCGCTTATTTGAAGTATGGGAGAAAACGTCGGTAGGACGGCAGAACGAATTTGCTGATGGAGATTATCACGGAAGATAGGGAGAAATGAGAGATGAGGATTATTACATGCGCAAGCTATTTTGGAACGGGATCAAGTGCAGTGACAGATTTATTTTCTGAGTTTGATAATTGCAGTTTTGTGGGGGATTATGAGTTTCGTTTCCTCCATGACCCGGATGGGGTAAGGGATCTGGAATATCATTTGATTGATAACAATAACAGGCATAATACCAGCAATGCGATCAAACGATTTTTGCGATATACGAAATTTCTGGGGGCAAATCCTTTCAGAAAGGTGTACCGGCGGTATATGGGGGATGAATTTTATAAGTATACGCTGGAGTATGTCGACCGGCTTACGGAGCTGAAAACGGAAGCGTGGTGGCATTATGACCGCATGGAAAAAGGGGGCGTTTTTGATTATATTGACAGCGCGATCTGCAGGATGGGGACTTTTTTGTGCAAGAAAAATAATATCACGCTGTTAAAACCTCTTCATGAAAAGGCGTATTTTTCTGCGATTGGCAGGGAAGATTTTTATCGGTATACGAGAGAATATACAGAGAAAGTGATCGGCAGCATGAATCGGAGGCATACGGATTTTATCATGGTTGACCAGTTAGTGCCCCCGAGTAATCTGGAACGTTATTTGAATTATTTCTATGACATTAAGGTGGTCGTTGTAGACAGAGATCCCCGGGACGTATTTCTCCTGGATCATGTAGAATGGAAATCAAGGGTGATTCCGTCGAAAACAGCGGAGGAATTTTGTAAATGGTACGAGATTACCAGAAGGCATCGGAAGTCAGAGAGATATGATCCGGAGAGGGTGTATTTTCTTCAGTTTGAGGATTTGATCTACCGATACGAAGAGACGGTGGAGAAGCTGATCGAGTTTGTCGGCATCCCCGGCAAAAACCATGTGGCGCGGGGAAAATATCTGGATCCAGCGCTCTCTGTAAAAAATACCAATTTAAAACAGAAGTATCCCGAATGCAGAGAAAAGGTGGAATATATTGAGGAGAAACTGGGCGGATATCTGTACCAATTTCCGCAGTAGGCCGCCTTTTTCGGCAGACGCAAGAGACAAGCAGGGGATGGAAGGGAAAGGACAGAACGTATGAGGATCAGAGATATTTTTACTACGGAAAATAATTGCTGGAGTGTTTTTTTCTATCAGAGTGAGAGAGAAAAATGGTACGACGTCCCAAATTCATCCAGATACTGGTACGCTGATCCAATGTTACAGGAGTGGGGTGGCAAAAAATATTTGTTTATGGAAGCATATGACATGCTTTGGAGCGTTGGCAGGATTGCTGTGTCAGAGTGGAAGGGGGATGGCTTTACATCTCCAGAGGTTATTATAAAAAGACCATACCATCTGTCCTATCCGTTTACCTTTTCCTATCAGGGCGATTTGTATATGATTCCGGAGACAGGACAGAATAAATCTCTGGAAATTTACAGAGCAGATGACCATACTGTGTTTCGTTGGAAGAGATGCAAGGTTTTGCAGGATGATATCAGATATGCGGACGCTACGGTGGCTGTGGATCAGGGGATGTACTATATTATTGCGTATGAAGAGGGAAGGGGCGAATGGAAAACGCATGTTTTTCTGTTAGATATGGAAAAGCTGGCTATCAGGCGGCTCGAGACGATAATACACAGTGAAAATAAATACCGGCCGGCCGGCAGGATATTTGAGAAAGACGGAGAAATGTTCCGACCTGTCCAACTTGGCACAAAAAGCTACGGCGAGGCGGTTGTGATAGAACGGATTGACAGTTTCGTTCCTTTTAAAACGACTGCGGTAAAGGAAATCAGGGCGGAAGATCTTCATATCGGTAATTTAAAAAAGCCTGCGCTGGGAATGCATACTCTGGCTGTTGACGATGAATTGTATACAGTGGATCTGCTGCTGCCGGGAACTGATTTTTTTGCGGCGTGGATTGTCATTCTGCGCAAGGCAAGAAATGTGATTTTTAAATTGCTAAGGCGTTAAAGATTTGCTCAGAAAGGGGATTATCGCATATGGCACAGAAAAAATACAGTCAAAGAGAATCTGGCGTTGAACTGCTTAAGATTCTTGCGATCTTGCTTATCATAATCAATCACGTAGTCCAGACGTTATGCGAGCCAAACGAATATGTGGCGCGTCAGGATTATCTGATGGATATTTCTCATGCTACGGAAAATGGCTGGCAGCTGGCCGTGACGATGTTACGATATTCCGGCGTCTTCGGAAATACGCTGTTTTTCGTCTGTTCCGCCTGGTTTCTTGTGGACAGGCAGATTTCGGATAAGAGAAAATTAATGCATATGGCGGCGGACGTCTGGATCATTTCGATTGCTTTTTTGGGATTGGTGTTATTCACAAATCATGGCCATGTGGCGGCAAAATTAATCATAAAAGAAGTATTTCCAAATACGTTTGCCAATAATTGGTATATTACCTGCTATCTTTTATTTTGCCTCCTCTATCCGTATCTGAATCGGATCATTTCAGGCATGACGCAGAAAGAGCTGTTGCGCAGCAGCATGTTGCTGGCGTTTTTGTACATAGTGGTAAATTTCATAAAGGATGGCATGTTTTTTTCTTCCAATCTGATCTTGTGGACTGCAGTCTATTTTGTTGTGGCGTATAGCAAGCTTTTTCTGTGTTCCTTTTCGGACAGCCTGAAATGGAATGTGGCATTAGCGGCCGTCGGGGTGGCTGGGAATTATGGGTTGATCTTCTTAACGAACATGCTTGGACTTAAAATAGACTTTTTTGCGGACAAACTGCTATATTGGCAGAAAGGATGCAGCCCTTTTTTGATCATGGCCGCCATAGGACTTTTAAATATCTTTCGCAGGGCTGGTTTTACAAACCGGTGGATAAATGGCGTTTCGGGATGTTCTATGCTGATCTATGTGATACATGAGAATCTGCTGGTAAGGACTTATTACCAGCCTGCATTATGGGAGTATGTCTATGAAAAATGGGAGGGTGGGAAGCATACCCATGTGCTGTATTGGATTTTTGCGCAGGGATTGCTTCTTTTTGCAGTCTCGCTTTTGCTTAGCCTTTTCTATAAAAGATTGATACAAAAGAAGGTTTATGCCCTGTGCGACAGGATCATGCGCAGGGCGGGCGCCGCCTATCGCCGGTTGGAGACATGGCTGCTGCGATAGCGAAGGAGCGCCCGGATGTTTCTTGTGATGGTCTGAAGGGGTGACTTTGCGGCTTATCGCCGGTGTTTTGTGACATCAGGATGTTTTTTGCGATGGTCTAGGGTCTTATCGCCGGTGTTTTGTGACATCAGGATGTTTTTTGCGATGGTCTAGGGGGGCTTATCGCCGGCGCTTTGTGACAATCTAAAAGTATCCTCCCTTTATGCACCTTTCTGCGCTGTCTGGATATATTATCCATAAGATGATAAGGAGAATGCGCCTTGTCATCGGAATCCTGATCTGTTTTTCAAAACGCTGTCAGGTCGGAATCCTGATCTGCTTTTTGAAACGCTGTCAGGAATGAGGAAAATGATTCACTGCGCCTGCTTAGAGCGGCGCACCGGACAGGAGGAAAGCGATGGACAAAGAACATGATATTAGAATTAATAGGACGCTGCTCCATCCATGGCTTGACAATAAGCTTACGATTCTTTTAAATAAGTGTGCCAAAAAGGGCATCTATCTCATTATTACAGAAGGATTCCGCACAAAAGAGTATCAGGACCGTCTGTATGCGAAAGGAAGGACCGCTCCGGGCAGTATTGTCACCAATGCGAGCGGGAGCAGCTATCGTTCCCAGCATATGTGGGGGATTGCTTTTGACATTGCCATCAATGACAAGAAAAAGCTGTATGATCCCACAACGATAAAAAAGGTTGCGAAAATTGCGAAGAAAGTCGGGTTGGGATGGGGAGGAGACTGGACGTCTATTGTAGATATGCCGCACTTTTATCTGAAAAAGTGGGGGAGCACTACCACCGTCCTGAAGCAACAATATGGGGTGCCAGATCGTTTCATGGCAACCTGGAACAGGGAGGTAAACCGGAAAAAGGGATTGGTTTTTTGGAGAAATATTTTAAAAACAAAGAAGATTTTACGGATACCAGACGGAAAAAAGGTAGAAGTGATGTATCAAAAACTCTGGTATGCCAAAGTCCGGTACAAAGGCCAGACCGGTTTTGTGAACAAGAAGTACCTTAAATAAAAAAGGCGCCGCCTGCGCTGGCGCCATGCGTCCCACTATATTTCAAAGCCCTTCTTTAGAAGGGCTTGCAATTTCCTATCCCATAAAAAAGGGCAAAAAGTCCAGTTTGAATATTACGATACACTATGCTATAATCGGCATAGTGTATTTTTGGATTGACAGAAAATGCAGGGATACCCCGGCAATGTGCCGGCGCTGTCTTATCTGGCGGCAAGATCAAGAGCAGGAGAAAAGAGAATGACGAGTAAAGAGAGAGCAGAGTTAAAGGCAAGGGCGATGAAGATGGAAAGCATCTTCCAGATTGGCAAAGCAAGCCTTACAACACAAAATATTGACGCGATCAAGAGCGCCTTAAAAGCAAGGGAGCTGATCAAGATCAATGTCTTAAAAAACTGTATGGACGACCCGGCGGAGCTTGCGCAGGTCGTCGCGGAACGGACGGGTTCGCAGATTGTCCAGGTGATTGGAAAGAAGATTATCCTGTATAAAAAGAACCCGCAGAAAGAGGAGAAGCGCAGGCGGTTAAAGCAACGGCAAAAAACGGCTCAAAAAAAGCGTCGGCAGGAGCAGAAAGCGGCAGCGAAGGAATGGAGCCGCGCGGACAGCATGGAGAAGAAAAAGAAGGCTGAGAAACGGAAAAAATCCCAAGCCGGCAGTACGGGACGGAGAGGGTGGTAATGGCTAAGGTAGGGATTTTGGGCGGGACGTTCGATCCAATCCATCTGGCGCATCTTGCGATGGCGGAATGCGCGGCGGAGCAGTACCGGCTGGAGAAAGTGCTCTTTATGCCTTCCAAATATCCGCCGCATAAGATGGACAGGAGACTTGCATCGGAACAGGCAAGATGCGAGATGGTACGTCTTGCCATTGCCGGCAGGGAAAAATTTGCCTTTTCTGATTTTGAGTGCAGGCGGGAGAGAGTGAGCTACACGGCGGATACGCTGCGGCTTTTGAGAAAAGAATATCCAGAAGATACGTTTTATTTTATTGTCGGGGGAGATTCCCTGTTTCAGATGGAATCCTGGTATCGGCCGGAGGAGATTTTCAGCGAGGCCGTGATCTTGGCGGCCAGCCGGGACGGCGCTTCTGTCAGCGAGATGCGAAAGCAGGCGGATAGGTTGGAAAATAAGTTTGGCGGGCGGATTTTTATAGTAGAAATGCCTCGTATGAATATCAGTTCCAGCATGATCCGCAGAAAGATAGAGGCGGAAGAACCGGCGGCGGGATATCTTCCGGCGGAGGTGTGGCGCTATATCCAGGAAAATCATTGCTATGGGAAAGGAAAGACGGATGACAGAGTCGATTGATGAAATTTTAAAAGAATTGAAAAGGATTTTGAAGCCAAAACGGTACCGGCATACGCAGGGAGTGCGTTATACGGCGCAGGCGATGGCGATGTGTTTTGGCGAAGATATCGTCCGGGCGGGCTATGCAGGCGCGCTGCATGATTGCGCCAAATATCTCAGTGAGGAAAAAATGCTTTCTCAGTGCAAAAAATATGGGATTTCTGTCAGCAAGGCGGAAAAAAAGCAGCCGGAGCTGCTTCATGCAAAGCTTGGAAAAGAATATGCAAGGGAGATTTATGGCGTGGAGGACGAGGGAATCTTGTCGGCGATCAGGTGGCATACTACCGGAAAGGAGGATATGGACAGATTGGAAAAGATCGTCTATATTGCCGATTATATTGAGCCGAACAGGAAACCTCTTCCGGGAATGCCGGAAATCCGTGAAATGGCGTTTCGGAATCTGGACGAGACGATGTACCTGATCTTAAAGAATACGCTGCAATATCTGCAGGAGAGCAGAGGCAGTCTGGATGCGCCGATCGAGGAACATTCCATGGAAGCGTATGCTTTTTATAAAGAGTTACATGAAAAAAGGTGCGGAGGGGCGGACGAGGAGACGAAGGCAAGAAGTATACATATGCGATAGAAAAGAGGATAGTTATGAAGGAACAAAAAAAGATGGTTTCCGTTGTGTATCATGCATTAGATGAAAAAAAGGGGGAAGACATTAAGGTGATCGAGATTTCAGAGATCTCGATCATGGCAGACTATTTTGTCATAAGTAACGGCAGCAGCCTTTCCCAGGTACAGGCAATGACAGACAATGTACAGGAGAAGATGAAAGAGGCAGGATATGAGATAAAACGTGTCGAAGGGAACCAGAGCAGCACTTGGGTTCTGCTGGATTACGGCGACGTTGTCGTGCATATATTTGATAAGGAAGACCGCTTGTTTTATGATCTGGAGCGGATCTGGAGTGATGGGAAAATAATTTCTGCCAGTGATCTGGAGGGATAATTTTAGATAAAACCGAACATTTGTTTGACATATGAGGCGAAATGTGATAACCTGTTACGTAGATACCGTAATAGGTATGGAGAATTTGTGCTAAAGCGCACAGATTGCTATTGCGTAATATGTCAGGCAAATCGATTCGCCTGGCATGAGGATTAGTTTTTTTCTTATGGGAAAAGCAGAATGGAGGAATTATGAGTACAGGTAAGATCACTGCGAAGCAGCAGGAAATACTGGGATACATTAAGTCGGAGATATTGTCTAAGGGATATCCGCCGACAGTGCGGGAGATTTGCGATAAGGTACATTTAAAATCGACCTCATCCGTTCATTCCCATCTGGAAACGCTGGAAAAGAATGGATATATCCGCCGTGACCCGACCAAGCCGAGAGCGATCGAGATCACAGACGATGAGTTTAACCTTGCCAGGAGGGAGATCGTCAATGTGCCGGTGATTGGGAATATTGCCGCTGGAGAACCTATCTTTGCAGAGCAGAATATCGAAAATTACATTCCAATCCTGCCGGAGTATATTCCAGGAGGAAAGAATGTATTTATGTTAAACGTCCGCGGCGACAGTATGATCAATGTCGGGATCTATGACGGCGACCAGATTCTGGTGCAGCAGCAGAATACGGCGGTAAACGGAGATATCGTGGCTGCTCTGGTGGACGATTCCGCCACGGTCAAGACTTTTTATAAAGAGGACGGGCATTACCGCCTGCAGCCGGAAAATGATTCCATGGATCCGATCATCGTGCAGCAGGTTGATATTTTGGGTAAAGTCATAGGATTGTTTCGGTTGTATTAGCAGTGTGGAAACGGATGTGTTAGTTTTTCCTGATGTGAGCAGAGTTTTTGATGTGAGCGGGATTCGCGATGTGAGCAGAGTTTTTGATGTGAGCGGAATTTGCGATGTGAGCAGAGTTTCGATGCGAGCAGGATTGCATCTGTTATTTGAAAAGAATTTTTGGCTTTGTGGAGCATTTACCAATCGCCTGGTTGATATCCTGGCGCATAAAAACGCAAAGCAAATACATTCGTTTGGAAAGGAGCATTATGGATAGGAGACAATTACAGCTTGGGAAAAAGGCGCATCATCCGGAATGGGAGGAGGATGCGCTGATCATGATGACGCCCGGGCCGACCCAGGTGTCAGAAAATGTCAGGGAGGTCCGCTCTTTTAACGTGAGCAGCCCAATCGTTGATAAGAGATTTTTTGATTTTTACCGGGAAACCTGTAAAAGATTCAGCCGTTTTTTTGGCACGGAGAATCCATTTTATATCATGAATGGCGAGGGGATTTTAGGTTTAGAGGCGGCGTGTGCCTCTCTGACCGAACCCGGGGACAGGGTGCTTGTGATCGATAACGGCGTGTTTGGCGCGGGATTTACTGATTTTGTGACCATGTACCGGGGAGAGGCGGTGGTCGCTCAATTTGATTATCACAGGCCGGTTTCCTGTGATGAGTTAAAGGAATATCTCGAAAAAGACCATGACTTTAAATATGCGACGCTGGTTCACAGCGACACGCCAAGCGGTGTGTTAAATCCAGTCGAGGAGCTGTGCCCGCTGTTAAAGTCATATGGGATCATGACAGTGGTGGATTCTGTGACAGGAATGTTTGCCGAGCCGCTAAATATTACAGAGGCACAGATTGACATTGCCTGCGGCGGATCGCAGAAGGCATTGTCTGCACCACCGGGACTTACGATGGTCTGTGTGAGTGAAACGGCAAGAAAGGCAATGCATGAGAGAAAGACGCCGGTTGCTTCCTTTTATGCAAATCTGCTTCCTTATGAGACGTATTATGAGAAAATGCATTTTCCATATACGCAGCCGATCAGTGATATTTATGGGCTTCGTGCTGCGCTGGAAGACTGCATGGCAGATGAGCATCTGTTTTACCGTCACCAGGTTATCGCAAAAGCGGTCAGAACGGCGCTGCAAAAGGCGGGACTTTCCCTGTACCTGGAGGATGGCTATGCTTCTACTGTGACGGCCTTTTATGTGCCGGACGGCGTGACAGATCAGGAGTTAGTGACAGAATTAATAGAAAAGCACCATGTCATTCTGACCGGGACGATTGGTTCTTTACAGGGAAAACTGATCCGTATCGGGCATATGGGCAATAACGCGAACGTACCGGATGTATCGGCAGCCCTGGAAGCGCTGGGGACTGTGTTGGGAGAAAAGGGGGTTCCCCTGAAAGGCGATTTAAAAGAATTGTTTTTGACTGCACTGGACGAAGCTTGAAAACAGAAGCTGTGAGGTAAACGATGAAACGGATCGAAGAGGACATAAAAAACGGCCTGTTCCACCCGGTCTATCTTCTTTATGGAGAGGAGACCTATCTGGTACATAAGTATCGCGACAGCCTGAGAAAGGCTGTCGTAGCTGATGGGGATGAAATGAATTTTTCGTATTTCCAGGGAGACGGCATTGATTTTAATGAAGTGCGGGAAATTGCTGATACGCTGCCTTTTTTTCAGGAATACCGGTTTGTGTTGATAGAGGACAGCGGGCTGTTTAAGAATGCGAATGACTTTGCAGATTACCTGCCGTCCATGCCGGAATCTACCGTTCTTGCTTTTGCGGAAAAGGAAGTAGATAAAAGAAGCAGGCTATATAAATATGTCAAAAAAAATGGGCTTGCCGTCGAGATGAAGGCGATGTCGGCAAAGGATACGAAGCAGTTTGTCACAGAGAAGCTAAAGGAAGCTGGAAGGGAGATTCGTGGGAGTACGGCAGCGTACTTTCTGGCACAGGTGGATAATTCGCTGTTAAATCTTGAGAATGAGATAGAAAAACTGGCTGCCTATACGCTGGGAAGAGGGGAAGTGCGCAGAGAGGATATTGATGCGGTGTGCAGCGTGCAGGTGACAGGACAGATATTTCAGATGCTGGATGCTGTAGCGGAGGGGAAAAAGGCGCAGACAGTAAGACTGTACCACAATCTGCTCTCCGTCAGGGAAAGCCCGATGGCGATCTTGTATCTGCTAACCCGGCATTTTAGTATTCTTTTACAGATCAAGGAAATAGGGCAGGGGATCTCCAGAGCAGAGATTGCCAGCAAGATTAAAATTCCAGAGTTTACGGTAGGAAAATACCAGGCACAGGCAAGGCATTTTTCCGCCGCGCGGCTGCAAGAGATGATCGAGTCCTGCGTTGATGCGGAATATGCATTTAAACGGGGAAGAATACAGAGCCAGATTGGTGTGGAGATCCTTTTGACAGAATTTGTCTGCGCAAAAGAATAAAGGAATGTTTTTTTTGACAGAATTGTCTGCGCAAAAGAATAGCGGAATGGTTTTTCTGATAGAATTTGTCTGCGCAAAAGAATAAAGGAATGGTTTTTCTTGATAGAACACTTTAAAAAATAAGCTTATAGATGATTTTACTTAATTTTATTAAGAAATAACATCTTTTTGCAAAATAATCTTGAATTATTATAAATTGTATACTATAATACAATCATCTTGTGAACAAAGGGGTTCAGCAAAGTACAGTTTTTGCTGAGCCTTTTTTTGTGTATTTTTACAGAAAAAGCCTTTATTCACTATATAAGGAGGTTACAGTGACATGATGGAAGCAGGAAAGAATGGTATTGCAGAAGCAAGGAAAGCGGTAGACCATCATAAGGCAGGTCTTTATGATCCGCGTTTTGAACATGATAACTGTGGTATCGGTGCCATTGTTAATATGAAAGGGGATAAAACGCATGATACCGTATCCGGTGCGTTGGATATTGTAGAAAAGCTAGAGCATCGCGCCGGCAAGGATGCAGAGGGAAAAACCGGCGACGGCGTCGGGATTTTATTGCAGATTTCCCATAAGTTCTTTAAAAAAGCAGTAGAGCCGTTGGGGATTGAGCTGGGAGATGAGAGAGACTATGGTATCGGCATGTTCTTTTTTCCGCAGGATGAACTGATGCGGAACCAGGCAAAGAAAATGTTTGAGGTGATCATAGAAAAAGAGGGGCTGGAATTTTTGGGCTGGAGAGAAGTCCCAATCGTGCCGGATATCCTCGGACATAAGGCGTTAGAATGTATGCCAAGCATTATGCAGGCGTTTGTGAAACGTCCGGAGGACGTCGAGCGGGGGCTGGCGTTTGACCGCAGGCTCTATGTGGCAAGGCGTGTGTTTGAGCAGAGTAATGACGACACCTATGTCGTTTCCTTTTCCAGCAGGACGATTGTTTACAAGGGAATGTTTCTGGTGGGACAGCTGCGCCAGTTTTTCACAGATTTGAGAGATGAGGATTATCTGTCTGCGATTGCGATACTTTTGCATGGTCATAAGGGAAAATATAATAATCACCCGTTTGAACACCGTCT
>CANQCD010000016.1 GCA_947589455.1 uncultured Lachnospiraceae bacterium
CCCTCTGTGCGCAGGATGAAAATATGCCAAACCCTGCGTCAGAAGGTATTTTCTTCTCTCACGGCTTGTCAAGGAACCGTTTTAATTCTTCCATAAAAGTCCCGACGTCTTTAAACTCGCGGTAGACTGATGCAAAGCGGATATATGCCACGGAATCAAGCTGTTCGATTTCTTTCATGACAAGGTCGCCGATATAGTTACTCTTGACTTCCCTTGCCTCAAGGTTAAAAATATCCGCCTCCACCTTATCCACAAGGCCATTGATCTGCGTGACAGAGACGGGTCTTTTGTGGCAGGAGCGGAATACGCCGCGCTCGATCTTACTGCGGTCATACGGCTCCCTGGTCGAATCCCTCTTGATAACAACCAGAGGGATTGCCTCCACCCTCTCATAAGTTGTGAACCTCTTATTGCATTTGTCGCACTGCCTCCTGCGCCGGATTGAATTTCCATCGTCAGCCGGCCTGGAATCAATAACGCGGGTATCTTCTTCATTACAATATGGACATTTCATAGATTTCCTCATTTCTGTACTAGATTTTTCAGCAAATTGCCTGCAACGCCATTTTCGCATTTTTTGGGACAAAATGCAAGAAAAACGTTATGTTCCACAGCAAATTTCCAGGTCGCTGCGCCTTTTTTCTCATATTCTCATACTTTTATAAATATAATGATTGACTTTACAGGTCGTATGTAATAGAATGACATAACAGGCATGGGGAGCCTGGGAGAAAGGAGCGGCTATGTATAGTGTTGCATTTTGCGCAGCCGTCAGAGGGATTGAGGGCTGTATGATTCAGGTGGAGACAGACGTCTCGGAAGGACTTCCGGGGCTTTCGCTGGTAGGATTTCTGTCGTCCGAGGTCAAGGAGGCAAGAGAGCGGGTGCGGATTGCCCTGAAAAATTCCGGTTTCCGTATCCTGCCAAAGAAGATTACCGTCAATCTTTCCCCGGCGGATATCCGCAAAGGGGGGACTGGTTATGATCTGGCGATCGCCGTTTCCGTCCTTGCGTCATTCGGGAGCTTTTCGCCGAAATTCATTGAAGATATGGTTTTTATCGGGGAGCTCGGGCTGGATGGAAGCGTCAAAGAGGTGCATGGGATTCTTCCCATGGTGTATACGGCGTATGAAAACGGGATGAAATACTGCATTGTACCGGAGGATAACAGGAAAGAGGCGATGTTAGTAAAAGGCATCCAGATCGTCGGGGTATCCAGCCTGGGACAGCTGACCGACTGGCTGGCAAGAGAGGCGTTTCCGAGGCAGGAGGAACAAGGAAATAACGCTGCCACGGAACAAGAGAACATAATCTGCGATTTTTGCGATGTAAACGGACAGAAGTCGGTGCGCCGCGCCGTCGAAGTCGCCGTGGCGGGGCGGCACAATCTATTGATGGTCGGCCCGCCGGGCTCCGGCAAGACAATGATCGCAAAGAGGATTCCGGGCATTATGCCGGAGATGAATTTTGAAGAACAGATGGAGATCAGTAAAATCTACAGTGTGGCGGGATATCTTTCCAGGGAATGTCCGGTGATCGAGAAACGGCCGTTTCGCAGCCCGCACCACACGATCACAGAAAAGGCGCTGATTGGAGGAGGGACTTTCCCAAAGCCCGGCGAGATCAGCCTGGCAAACGGCGGCGTCTTATTTCTAGACGAGCTCGGCGAATTTCACCGGCAGACGATCGACCTGTTAAGGCAGCCGCTCGAAGAGGGCGTCGTCCATATTTCCAGGGTGGATGGCAATTACAGCTATCCGGCAAAGATCCAGCTTGTGGCGGCGACAAATCCCTGCCCCTGCGGGTATTATCCCGACCGGAAAAAATGCCGCTGCAGCTCCTGGCAGATCAAAAATTATCTGGGAAAGATCAGCCAGCCGATGTTAGAGCGCATGGATATCTGCGTAGAGACGCAGCCGTTAGGATACAACGACTTAGATATGGCGAAAGCCACGGAGCAAAACGAGTGTTCACAGGCAATCCGGGCGCGTGTCGCAGAGGCGCAGCAGATACAGAAGGAGCGCTACCGAAAAGAACCCTTCTTCCATAACAGCCAGCTGCCGCCGTCAAAGATCCCCGTATACTGCAAGACGTCCCCGGAAGCGGAAGAATTTGCAAAACAGACGTTCCAGAAACTGGGATTTAGCGCGCGCACCTATCATAAACTCTTAAAAGTCTGCCGCACGATCGCTGACCTTGCAGGCGCAGAGACGATTGAAAAAGCGCATATCGCAGAGGCTGTTTTTTACCGCTCCATCGACAGGAAATACTGGGGAGAGGGGGAATGGTGATGGAACAGAAGCTTTATGATTTTTGGCTTTGCAGCAGGAAAGGCATCGGCCTTAGGAAACGAGAGCGGCTCCTGAGACACTTTGGGAGCCCGGAAGAAATCTTTTTTGCATCAGAAGAACAATACCGGCAGGTAAAAGGCATCAATGAAAAGGATATCGCCTCCCTGTCGGCAGGCCGGAGCAAGGAGGCTGTCCGAGAGGAATATGACAGGCTGGCGCGCCAGGGTATTTCCTTTGTCTCCGTCCGCCAGGACGGATTTCCCGAAAAGCTAAAACAGATTGCAGACGCCCCATACGGGCTCTATTACAGAGGAAACCTCCCAGATGAAAAAAAGCCCTGCGTCGCCGTAGTCGGCGCCAGGGACGCCTCCTTTGAAGGGATGCAGATTGCCCGGAAGTTTGGTTATGAGCTGGCGGCAAACGGCATACAGGTCATCAGCGGCATGGCGCGCGGTATCGACATCCATGCGCAGAGAGGGGCGTTAGACTATGCCGGTGGGAGCACCTACAGCGTGCTTGGCACAGGAGCGGACGTCTGTTATCCGAGGCAGCATATCGAAGAATATATGTTAATGCAGGAACACGGCGGTGTGATCACAGAATTTCCGCCGGCGTCGCCGTCCCTGCCGTTCCAGTTTGCAATGCGCAACAGGATCATCAGCGGATTAAGCGATGGGGTGCTCTTGATCGAGGCCGGAGAAAAGAGCGGTTCCCTGATCACGGCGGAGACCGGCTTAGAACAGGGAAGGGAGATTTTTGTCGTGCCGGGCGGCATTTTGGACAGCCGCTATAAGGGCGGCAACAAACTGCTTAAACAGGGCGCCGCGCCAGTCACCTGCGTAAGCGATATCTTAGACGGGCTGGGGATCTTTTTGGATGCGCCCGCGGCAGAAAGAATGAAAAAATCTGATGTTATGCTTGAAACCACAGAAAAAATAGTGTATGCTAGTTTAGGTTTAGAACCGGTACATGTATCATGCATTGCAGAACAGACGGGATTACCCCTGCAAAATGTGATGGAAATATTATTGGCGTTACAGGTCAGGAATATGGTCGATACAGTAGGGAATAACTATTTTGTGATTCGCTTATAGAAGGGATCAGATTGAGGGAATCGATGGAAAGGCAGGAAACGAAATGGCAAAGAATCTTGTAATCGTAGAGTCGCCGTCAAAGGCGGCGACCATAAAGAAATTTCTTGGAAGCTCCTACGAAGTAGTGGCGTCAAACGGCCATGTGCGGGATTTACCAAAAAGCCAGCTTGGCATTGACATAGAACATGATTTTGAACCCAAATATATCACGATCCGCGGAAAAGGGGAACTGCTTGCAAAGCTTCGCAGGGAAGTGAAAAAAGCAGACAAGATTTACCTTGCAACCGACCCCGACCGCGAGGGGGAGGCTATTTCGTGGCATTTGGCAAATGCGCTGAAGCTGGACGAGAAACGGACGAAGCGCATCACATTTAACGAGATCACAAAAAACGCAGTCAAACAGTCGATCAAACAGGCAAGGAGCATTGATATGGATCTGGTGGACGCCCAGCAGGCAAGGAGGATTTTAGACCGCCTGGTGGGATACCAGATCAGCCCCGTCCTCTGGGTAAAAGTAAAGAGGGGGTTAAGCGCCGGAAGAGTACAATCCGTCGCCCTGCGCATCATTGCCGACAGGGAAGAGCAGATCAATGCGTTTATCCCCAGAGAATACTGGACGCTGTCGGGGAATTTTCAGATTCCCGGAGAGAAAAAGCTGTTGCCGGCAGAATTTTACGGCACAACGGACAAAAAACTCTCCATTGATTCTGAGGGACAGCTCGATGAGATCCTGAAAAAAATCAAAAAAAGCAGCTTCCTGGTATCCGACATCAAAGAGACGGAGCGCGTCAGAAAAAGCCCGCTGCCGTTTACGACAAGCACGCTGCAGCAAGAAGCGGCAAAGAGCTTAAACTTCTCAACGCAAAAGACGATGCGCTTAGCGCAGGGATTATATGAAGGCGTCGCGATCAAAGGGAGGGGCACGGTCGGGCTGATCACCTATCTGCGTACCGATTCCACGCGTATCTCCGAAGATGCAAAGAACATGGCATACGATTATATCGAAGAAAACTACGGCGCCGAATATCAGGCGGTAAAAGAAAAGGACGTCAAAAACCGGCAGAAGATCCAGGACGCCCACGAAGCGATCCGGCCGACTTACGTAGATATCACTCCGGCGATGGTAAAGGATACGTTGTCAAGGGATCATTTCAGGCTGTACCAGCTGATCTGGCGCCGTTTTCTGGCGAGCCGGATGGCGCCGGCAAAGTTTATCACGACAACGGCGAAGATAGACGCGGCGGGATATCGTTTTACCGCATCGGCGTCAAAGGTGGCGTTTGCCGGTTATCTGTCCGTCTATCAGACAGACGAGGATAAGATTGACAAAAAAGTATTATCCAAAAAACTATCTGTCGGAATGGAGTTAAAGGCGGAAAATTTTGAAAAGAAACAGCACTTTACCCAGCCGCCCGCGCATTTTACAGAGGCCTCCCTCGTAAAGACGCTCGAGGAGCTTGGGATTGGCAGGCCGAGTACCTACGCCCCGACGATCTCGACGATCATCAACCGCCATTATGTGGCGAAAGAGCAGAAAAACCTCTACATCACAGAGCTTGGCGAAGTAGTCAACTCCATCATGAAGAAATCCTTCGCCAGTATTGTCGATGTAAACTTTACCGCATATATGGAAGGGCTTTTAGACAGGGTAGAAGACGGTTCCGTCAAATGGAAGACCGTAGTAGAAAACTTCTATCCGGATTTGCATGAAGCAGTCGAGATCGCACAAAAAGAGCTGGAGGAAGTCAAGATTGAAGACGAAGTGACGGATGTTCTCTGTGAAGTGTGCGGCAGGAACATGGTCGTCAAATACGGCCCGCATGGAAAATTCCTCGCCTGTCCGGGATTCCCGGAATGTCGCAACACAAAGCCATACCTGGAAAAAACAGGCGTTGCCTGTCCAAAATGCGGCGCAGATATCGTCGGGCGCAAGACAAAGAAAGGCAGGAGGTATTACGGATGCATCAGCTATCCGGACTGCGACTTTGTCTCATGGCAGAAGCCGTCCTCTAAGCGATGTCCGCAATGCGGCGGCGCAATGGTAGAAAAAGGAAATAAGCTTGTGTGTATGGATGAACAATGCGGTTACGTAGAAAAAAGGGCCAAAGATGAGAAATAGGTGTCAGCCATGAGTTTGGAATTACTTGATAAAACTAGAAAAATAAATCACTTGTTAAATAAGCAGGAATCTGATAAAATAGATTTTACAGACTTTTGCAAAGAACTGTCAGATACCCTGTCAGTCAATGTGATCTTGGCGAGCAGGAAAGGCAAGATCCTCGGCATGAGGGAAAAGCCGTCTATTCCGGCGATCCCCGATTTAGGCGGACTGGAATACGGCGGATATCTGGAGCGGTCGCTTCGGGATCGTTTCATGAATATCCTGTCCACAAAAGAGAACGTCAACCTGCTGACACTGGGATTTTCTTTCCCAGGGCAGGAGCGTTACCAGGCGATGATCGTGCCGGTCAATATGGCGGGAGCCCGGTTAGGCACGCTGTTTGTCTATCGGATGGACACGCCGTTTTCCATTGACGACATTATTTTGACAGAATATGCCACGACAGTGATCGGGCTGGCGATGCAGAGGGCGGAATCAGAGGAAGTTTCCGAAGAACAGCACAAAGAGCAGGACGTCACGGCGGCGTTAAAGACGTTGTCGAAGCTGGAGATCAAAGCGGTCTTAGCGGTGTTAGAAGAGCTTGGCGGAAAGCGGGAGGGCATCCTTGTGACCAGCCGTCTCGCCGACAGGGAGTGCATCACCCGTTCCGTTATCGTCAATGCGCTCAAAAAATGTGAGAGCGCCGGGATCATCACGACAAAATCTTCCGGGATGAAAGGGACGACGGTCAAGATTGTCAACGACCTGCTGTGCAGGGAACAGATTCTAAGCGCTGTCGGAGACATTTTGTAAAAGACGGCCATTTTTCAAGGAGGAGAGATGGCGGCGGAGATTCAGCTGGGATTTCCCCTATAAAACAAGGAGGTTGACAGGTTTCGTCAACCTTTTTTATGGAATAGGAAATTGCTCAAGACGTAGTGGTATGCCAACAAGAAACACGAAGTGTTTCTTGTAAGGGTTTTGCCCTTTTTAGAGTTTTTTTACAAATTCTCTTGTAATTTATCTGATTTGCTTTATAATTATACTTGTATGATTGGGTATATCAGTTGAAAAAATACGGGAAAGGAGTTTCTATCTTATGACGAATACAGGAGCATTCAACTACATAAATGTCCTGGAAAAGGCATGTGACGCCGGGTGGACAAGAAATTCGGTGATCACAAACAATATAGCCAATGTGGATACTCCCGGCTATAAGCGCAAGGACGTCCGTTTTGAACAGTATCTGGAATATGAAATAGGATATACAGATTCCCTGGACGATACCGTGGCAGGCGCCGACTTAGATCTGCTGTCCGCTACGACATATACGGATTATGCCCCGGTAAGTTACCGGTTAGACGGCAACAATGTCGATATCGACACCGAGAATGCAGAGCTGGCGAAAAACCAGATCAAATATTACACGATGTTAGATTCCGTATCACAGGAATTTAACCGTTTAAAATCAGTGGCAAAGCAGAGCAGCTAACCAGATGATTTTTATGGAATAGGAAATTGTAAGCCCTCTTAAAGGAGTGCTTTGAAACATAGCGGCGCGCAAGGGCAAAACGCAGGCGGCACTCTTTTTATGGAATAAGAAATTGCAAGCCCTCCTAAAGGAGTGCTTTGAAACATAGCGGTGTGCAAAGGCAAAAACAAGACAGAAAAATGGAGGTTTACTATGGGTGTTTTTTCAGGTATGGATATCAGCGCAAGCGGTATGACGGCACAGAGGACACGCCTGGATATTATTTCCGAGAACATTGCGAATGTCAATACGACCAGGGATGCAGATGGGAATATATACAAGCGCAAGTCCGTTATTTTTCACGAGAAAGGCTACCCGTCTTTCCATGAGACGCTGCTTGGCACAGCCGGTTATGTCGGCAAAGGCGTTAAGATCAGCGAGTTTATCGAGGATGAGGAGACGGAATGCCGGATGGTATACGACCCGTCCCATCCGGATGCGGATGAAAACGGCTATGTCACGTATCCGAATGTCAACACAGTCACAGAGATGACAGACATGATCGACGCCAGCAGATCGTACGAGGCGAATGTGACGGCGTTTAACGCAGCCAAGAACATGCAGTTAAAGGCGTTAGAGATTGGTAAATAGCGGGTTGGGGTAATACGGCTCCGGCGTTTCAGGCCGCGGCCATGATTCAGATAGAGTAAACGGAGGAACAGAAAAGATGGCAGCTTCAATAAACAGTATTGACTTTGATTCTTATTTTCAGACGCCTGCGATATCATCGTCTTTGGCTGAAGGATCCGACTCTTTGCTGGTGGATGCAGAAGAAGACCAGGGTGTTTTTGGCACGATCTTAGATTCTGCGGTCCGCTTAGTCAGTGAGACAAACGCATACAGCAATGCAGCGGAGGAAGAAGAGATCAAATTTGCCCTCGGCGAGACGGATAGCATCCATGACTTACAGATCGCCCAGCAGAAAGCAAACGTATCGTTACAGTATACCGTGGCGGTTCGCGACGCATTCATTGCTGCATATAGAGAGCTTATCAATCTTCAGATGTAACCAATAGACGAAAAAAGTAGGGGAGCTTATTATGCAAGAAAGAATAAAGGAAATTCCGACAAGATTGATTGAATTTTGGAAGAAATATTCCAGTAAACAAAAGACCATCATAATCGCTGTTATCTGTATTGTGCTGATCGCGATCGGGGTCACGGCATTTCTGGTCGCAAGGCCGAAATGGGTAAAATTCCAGCAGTTCAACGATTTAGACGCTGCAAATGCGATGGCAAATGCATTAGATGAAGAGGGGATAACATATAACGCTTCCAATGACGGGCTGACGTTATATGTACATCAGAGCGATAAGACGGCCGCGCTCTATGCGATGAGCGACAACAATCTGTTAGATACCGGATATACCTGGGATGAGGCGTTTGACAACTCGATGTCTACGACCGAGAGCGAAAAGACGCAGAAGAGGGCGCTGGCGCTGCAGAGTCAGTTAGCGCAGGGTCTGAAAGAGTATTCTTTCATCCAGGACGCCGAAGTCTTTATCGACGTTCCGGATTCTACATACAGCGTGTTAGACGAGGCGGAAGACACTTCTGTCGCAGCGCATATCACTGTAAAAGAATCCGAAAAAAAGAACGTGACAGAGGATGTCTCGACGGCGCTTGCCAACTGGCTTGCCAATGCAGTCGGGACCGATGTGAAAAATGTGATCATCAATGACACAGACGGAAACTGCATCTACAACGGAGCAGTTTCTAATTCGCTCGGCAGCGGTTTTTCCGGAAACACGACGCAATACTGCGAACAGCTCCGCGCAACGATCGCGGAGAATGTGTCCGATCTGCTGATCAAGGGCGGATATGACGATATTGAGGTTGGGACGCAGGGGATCCGTTTTGACATCAGCAAGGTAGAACGGCTCACGAAAACATATTCTGTCGGAGAGGGAAGGGAGTACGGCTATCCGACAAAATTCTACTCATACAAGCAGGAAGGCGGGAGCAGTCCGGGCGGAGAACCGGGAACGGCTTCCAACGACGATGATACCGATTATGTGATCGACCAGTCTACGAGCTCCTCCAGCGTCGAGATTGAGAAACTGGAAGGGTTATTGACGGACGAGACGATTGAAAATATCAAACAGGAGACGCCGACGATACAGTACGACGATTCTTCTCTTGGAATTGTGGCGTTGCGCTACCGCATTTACGATGAGGAACAGTTAGAAGCGGACGGAACGCTGGACAATATGACGTTTGATGAGTTTATCTCACAGAACAGCGAGAGACAGCAGATTGAGCTGGAAGACGGAGAGCTCGATCTGATTGCAAGCGCTTCCGGGGTTGACGCCGGACAGATCAGCGTCATGGCTTACGAAGTGCCCCAATTTGTGGAAAAGGTAGATACGTCCAGAGGAATTGCGGATTATCTGATGATCATCCTGGCAGTCCTGATCATTGCACTGTTGATCTTCGTTGTGATCCGCGGCACGGTCCCTGTCAAAGTGGCGGAAGAAGAGCCGGAGCTTTCTGTGGAACAGCTGCTTGCCACAACGAAAGAGAACCAGTCTTTGGATGATATCGAATTTAGCGATAAATCAGAGACAAGGAAGATGATTGAGAAGTTTGTGGATGAAAATCCGGAAGCAGTGGCGCAATTACTGCGAAACTGGCTCAATGACGACGAGTGGGACATGTAGGTTAAGAGAAAAACCGGCAAAATCTGATGATGGACGGTGAAAAAAAGCTGTTGTCATGTTTTGCAGAAATGGGGGATAGAATGGCAAAAACAGAAGAGATTAGTGGTGTTCAGAAAGCGGCGATCCTGCTGATTTCACTGGGACCGGAGAAGTCTTCCAATGTATTTAAGCATCTGAAAGAGGATGAGATAGAGCAGCTTACATTGGAGATTGCCAATACACGGAGCATTTCTCCGTCCATGAAAGACGCCGTATTAGATGAATTTTACGAAGTCTGCCTAGCGCAGCAATATATTGCCGAGGGCGGCATCGCATATGCAAAAGACCTTTTGGAAAAATCTCTCGGTTCCGACCGGGCAAAGGACGTGATTGGAAAACTGACGGCGTCCCTGCAGGTTCGGCCGTTTGAATTTGTCAGAAAGACCGACGCCAGCCAGCTGTTAAACTTTATCCAGGATGAACATCCGCAGACGATCGCGCTGATCTTATCCTATCTTTCACCGCAGCAGTCTGCATCGATCATCTCGGCGTTAAGCCCGGATAAACAGACTGACGTTGCAAAGCGTATCGCCCAGATGGACAGGACGGCGCCGGACGTCATCAAAGAGGTGGAAAAAGTATTGGAACAGAAACTCGCTTCCCTGGTCAACCAGGATTACACGATTGTCGGCGGCGTAGATTCCATTGTAGAAATCTTAAACACCGTAGACCGCGGTACAGAGAAACATATTATGGAGAGCTTAGAGATCGAAGATCCGGAGCTTGCAGACGAGATCCGCAAAAAGATGTTCGTATTCGAGGATATTCTTTCGCTGGACGACCGTTCCGTACAGCGCGTGCTGCGTGAGGTTGACAATAACGAGCTCGCCATTGCGTTAAAGGGATCGAACGAGGAAGTACAGAACCTGATCTTTAGCAACCTTTCTTCCCGCCTTGCCACGATGATCAAGGAGGATATGGACTTTATGGGACCTGTCCGTATGAAAGACGTGGAAGAAGCGCAGCAGAAGATTGTCAATATCATACGTAAATTAGAGGATTCAGCCGAGATTATTATTTCCAGAGGCGGAGGTGACGAGATCGTTGTCTAATTTGCTTAAATCGGTTTATTTTAATGTCAATCCACAGCAGCGTGTCATTGCCTCAGATGAGCGGGTGGAAGAATTTATTCCGGATATTTATCATCAGCCGCCGGCGGCGGACGCATCCTTCCCTTCCTTTGAAGACGGAGAAGGAGCCGGGGAGTTTGAGGATGGCTTATCCGTCATTTCCATGCGGGACGTTGCAGAGGAAGAGCGAAACAAACTGGAAGAAGAGCTCCGCGAGGAGCAGGAACAAATCCTTAATGCCGCGAGAGAAGAAGCGCAGGGGCTGATCGCTGCGGCAAAGGAAGAGGCCGATTCCATCCGCATTCTGGCGCAGGAGGAAGGCAGAGGGCAGGGAAGGGAACAGGGCAGGAAAGAGGCCGCCGAAGAGCTTCAGGAAATGCGCCAGCAGCTGGAAGAAGAATACAGACAGAAACAGAAGGAGTTCGAGGAGCAGGAGGAGGCGTTAGAGCCGGCATTTGCAGAGATTGTGGTCAGCCTGGTCAGGAAACTGACTGGAATCGTCTGTGAGGACAAAAAAGATGTGATCCTGTTTTTGATCGGCAGCGCATTAAAGAACTTAGAACGCCCCAAAGAGATTGTGATCCGCATCTCCGAAGAAGACGAGGGGCGTGTCCTGGCCAAAAAAGAAACACTAAAGAAAATTGCAAATGTCGAAAGTTTTGAGATCATAGAAGATAAACAGCTGTCAGCGAACCAGTGCATGATCGAGACAGACAACAGGATCATTGACTGCGGTCTGGATACACAGCTCGACAATCTGGCAGAGCATATAAGATTGTTGACGGTATAAAAGCCAGAAGAGGAAAGCGAGGGCGTATCGTATGGTGAATATTGATTTATCCAAATATCACATGCTGTTAGAAAAATCTTACGAAAAGCGTCTTGGAAAGGTCACAAAGGTAGTCGGCCTGACGGTGGAGTCCATCGGACCGGTCGCAAAGTTAAACGACCTTTGTCGCATTATTACCCGTGATACGAATCAGGTGATCCATGCAGAGGTTGTCGGTTTCCGCGACGACCGGGTTCTTTTGATGCCATATGACCAGACGGCGGGCGTCGGGCTGGGAAGCCGCGTGGAAAACACAAACGAGCCCCTGTCAGTCAAAGTAGGACAGGAACTGCTGGGAAAAACGCTTGACGGACTGGGCAATCCGGTCGATCAGTCCACGATCGGCAATCTGCCGTCCTATTCTGTAGAGGCAGAGCCGCCCGACCCGCTGACAAGACAGATCATTGACCAGGTACTTCCGCTGGGAGTAAAAGCAGTCGATGGGTTAATAACCGTCGGGAAGGGACAGCGAATTGGGATCTTTGCGGGCAGCGGCGTTGGAAAGAGCACGCTGCTTGGGATGTTTGCCAGAAATACAAAAGCGGATATCAATGTGATCGCACTGATTGGCGAGCGCGGGCGCGAGGTGCGGGAGTTTATCGAAAGGGACTTAGGCCCCGAGGGGATGGCGCGTTCCGTCGTAGTCGTTGCGACTTCAGATAAACCGGCGCTGATCCGAAATAAAGCGGCGAAGACTGCGACTGCGATCGCGGAATTTTTCAGGGATCAGGGAAAAGATGTGCTGCTGATGATGGATTCGCTGACGCGTTTTTCGATGGCGCAGCGCGAGATTGGCCTTGCATCCGGCGAGCCGCCAGTTTCCAGGGGATATCCGCCCAGCGTATACGCAGAGCTCCCGAAGCTCTTAGAGCGAGCCGGGCGTTCCGATAAAGGCTCGATCACCGGGCTATATACCGTTCTGGTTGACGGCGACGACTTCAACGAGCCAATCACAGACACGGCGAGGAGTATCTTAGACGGGCATATTGTATTAGACAGGAAGATCGCCCAGAAGAACCATTATCCGGCGATCGACGTACTGCAGAGCATATCCCGTGTCATGAGCAGTATTGCCTCAAAGGAACATAAGGATGCGAGCGGCCGGTTAAAAAACGTCCTTGCAACCTATGCCGAGGCGGAAGATTTGGTAAATATCGGAGCTTACAAACCAGGCTCTAATAAGAATATAGATTATGCATTGTCCAAGATTGACCTTGTCAATGAATTTCTAATGCAGGATGTTTATGAAAAATATGATTTTGACGACATAGTAGACAGATTGGAAGATATTTTCCAGGAAGAGGAAAGCGGGCAGGCTGCTGTGTCCTGATCAATTATCTCAAACGGAGTGTGAGATATGGCAAAATTTATTTTCAAAATGGAGAGCCTGCTTGCCATAAAAATAAAACTGGAAGACCAGGCGAAAGCAGAATACGGAAGAGAGATGACCAGGCTGTTAGAGGAGGAAGAACGCCTCAGGCAGTTAAAGGCAAAGAAAGAGGCCTATCAGGAGCGGCTGCGGGACGCCGTGCGCGACGAATTAGACCTGCAGGAGATCAAAGACTTAGGAAACGCCGTAGAAAACGCCAAGTTTAATATTAATATCCAGAAGATTCGGGTAAACAAGCAGCAGCTCCGGGTTGACGAGGCAAGGGAAAAATTAAACGAGGCAATGAAAGAGAGAAAAACGTTTGAGAAGTTAAAAGAAAAAGCGTTTGAAGAATTTAAGAGAGAGATAGAAGCGCAGGAGAGAAAAGAAACAGATGAGTTAGTCAGCTTCCGCTTTGGAAGTATCAGATTAAATGAGGAAAGTGAGGAACAAAAAGCTTATGGCCAGGAAGAAAAATGACGATATAACAACAGAGAACGAAAGCGGAGGAAGCAGGGCGGTCACTGTTATTATAGCGATCGTTATTATATTGATATGGCTTGCGGTATTTGCTTTCTTGATCAAGCTTGACGTCGGAGGGATCGGAAGCAACGTATTATATCCTGTTTTAAAAGATGTGCCGGTGATCAACAAGATCCTTCCGGAAGCATCGGAAGAGCGTCAGGCTGCGGAAGGAAATTATAAATACAACACCTTAAAGGCGGCAAACGACAGGATCAACGAGTTAGAGCGCAGGCTGGAGTCCGAGACGGGGCTTACTACTGCAAATTCTGATTACATATCAGATTTAGAGGCGGAAGTAAAGAGCTTACAGAAATATAAAAAAGAACAGGATGAGTTTGAAAAACGAGTCAGCGACTTTGACGAACAGGTAGTATTTAACGACAATGCGCCGGATATCGACGAATACCGGCAGTATTACGAAGAGATCGATCCGAAAAACGCCGAGAAGATATACCGCCAGGTATTAGATGAACTGCAGTACAGCGAGCGCGCGGAGGAACTGGCGGAGCGCTACGCAGAGATGGAGCCGGATGCGGCGGCGCAGATTATATCGGAGCTGTCTGAGGATTTGCCATTGATCTGTGATATTTTGCGAAATATGGATACGGATCAGGCGGCGGCTATCCTGCAGGAATTAGACCCGACGTTTGCGGCGCAGATCACCAAGCGGATCGCTCTTTTGAAATAATCGGCTCTGTCCGCGGCCGTCAGCCGGGCGATGTTTTCTGACAACGGCTGACAGACAAAAATGACACAAAGAGCGGATTTGTCCGCAGGTCAGCAGACTTCTCATTTTGAGATGTCTCACAGAGGATTCTTTGGCGGAATCTTCTGTTTGACATAGATCACAAAAAAAGAAAAGGAGGTGAAAGAGAGAATGGCAGGAATGGGGACAATATTGGTTGGTTCCGCTCCTAAGGCGGATTTATCAGACCAGCTTTCTGTTTCCAAAGCATCCCCAAAGGGAACGGAGGATTTTGACTCCTACTTAAAAGATTCCGCCCGGCCGGCGTCACAGAAAGATTCTGTTGTCGGGAAAAAGACGGCGGGAGACGACGCCAGCAGGGATACGGCGTCCGGTAGTCCGGACCGCTATGCCAGTCGCGGAAAGATTTCTTCCCCGGCGGAAACTGACGGTTTACAGTCCGAAAACACCGCGCTTCCAGAGGAAAAAGAAGGGATTTTACCAGTCCTGAAGGAAGAGGTCAAATCCCTTGTCAAAGAAATCCTTGGGATAGACGGCGAAGAGTTAGAGGCGGCAATGGCAGAGCTTCAGGCCGGCGCAGGAGACCTTTTCAATCCCGAGATATTAAAGCAGCTCGTATTACAGCTGACAGGCGGGGAGGAAGCGACGGAGTTTCTGACAAATGAAGATTTGATGGCGTCCTATTCACAGCTGTTAGATGCACTGACAGACTTTGCGGAAGAGAACAGGCAAGTGCTGTTATCCTTGATGGAAGTCCTCGATGTGCCGATGACGTTAGAGGAATTTCTAAACCAGGATGAAGTTTCCTTTGAAGAGCTTCTGACGCCGCAGACGGAAAACATGCCGGTACCGGAGGTTGCCGTACCGGAAATTGCCGTATCGGAGGCAGTGCAGCCCGAGATTGTGGGAGAAGCCGCAGAAGAGCTCCCTGCACAGACGGCGGGACAGCCTGCAGCGATGGAGATGCCAGAAGTCCCGGCGGAGACAATGACCCAGACGTCAGAAGAGACGGAAGCCGCCCCGGAAATATTAGGGCAGGCGGAGAAACTGGTGATCAGGACCACCGCGCAGGAGCGGCCTGTAGCGGAGACGGTGCAGGAAGAAGCGCCGCAAGATAACAATGCGCAGGACGGGATAGAGGCTCCGGTTGTCATGCAGGAGGAAAAGGCGTTTTCCCAGAACACAGGAAGCCAGCAGCAAAATCTGTTTCAGGACGATGCGTCTTCCGGACAGCAGACCGGTCAAACAGTTCCAGATCCTTTGGCGCAGCAGGAAACGCAGACTTTGTTTACCGAGCAGTTCCACACCGTGCAGGGCAATATCGCTGATATTGCAGAGCCGCAATTACAGGGCAGCCTGACTATGCAGCGCATGGTAGAGATTGTAGACCAGGTCAGCACGCAGATCAGAAATTCTGTCACGGCAGAGACGACGACAATGGAGATGCAGTTAAACCCGGAGAGCCTTGGAAAAGTTTACTTGACGGTAGCGTCCAAAGAAGGGGTTATGACGGCGAATTTCTATGTGCAGTCTGACGAGGCGAAAAATGCGCTGGAAAGCCAGATCGCACAGCTCAAGGAAACACTGGAAGCGAAGAACTTAAAAGTAGAATCCGTTGACGTCCAGATCTCTGATTTTAGCTTTGAACACAGCAACGAGGCAGAGCGCCAGCAGCAGGAAGAGCTTGCCAACCAGGGCAGACGGCGTTTCCAATCGTTTGGCGAGGAAGAAGATTCAGACGGAGAAGAGGAAGCGGCAGAGGCAGAGGCTGAGGAAGTCCGCAGGCGGGTGATGCGCGACAGCGGAAGCAGTATTGATTTCACAGCATAGAGAGAGGAGGATATTATGGCACTGGAAGCACCGGTTTTAGACGATGGGACAGTGGGGATTTCGGAGACTTCCCAGGAAAAAGAGCGAAAAGTCGGCTCTGCTTTGGGAAAAGAAGATTTTCTGCTCCTTCTGGTCACGCAGATGCAATATCAGGATCCGTTATCTCCACAGGATAACACAGAATATGTTGCACAGCTGGCGCAGTTTAGCGAGTTAGAGCAGATGCAGAACTTAAACCAGACGGCGAACAATAATGTAGCATATTCTCTGGTAGGAAAGGAAGTCATTGTACAGGAGACGTCCAGCATCGGAGAGATCAATGAAGTGCAGGGAAGAGTAGATTATGTCCAGGTACAAAACGGAGAGGCATATGTTTTTATCGAAGGGGAACGGTATTCCTACAATGACGTTGTCCAGGTATTTGACGATTACTATCTGCTCCAGCAGTATATACCGAAAGTACAGGAGCAGTCTCTTGCATTTAAGCATGTCGATCCGCAGGATGTAGTAGTTTCCGGTATTGATATGGGGACGCAGGGCTATGAGGCGTCCAGCTTTGCGGTAGTTTTGATGGACTCTTCCGGACAGTCGACAGCGATCGATCCGAAATATATGTCATATAAAGACGGCAAACTCACGATTGACCGCGAGGCGTTCCGCTATGTCCAGGCAGGGACCTATAAGATCGCATTTGTATTCGATGATGCAAGCAAGACCGTAGATTACACAAGCGTTACGCTGGAAGTCACTGGGAATGCGGAGGAAAAACCTCCTGAGACAGAAGACGGCGGCGAGAGCGGAGATGGAACAGACACCGATACAGACGCCGGAGACGGCAGTATTGACAGCAGCGGCGAAGCAGACGGATCTGCAGATTCTTCCGACAGCGGCGATGGCAGCGTGGAAGGATAGACGGCTGGCAAAAGACAGCATATGCCATAGAGGAACAGAAAGGTGGAATGAAGATGCAAGGCTTACAGAAAAACTACTCATCAATTGAGCAGATGACCAGTCAGCTGCTGCAGAATAATTCCAGGACAGAAAATTCCAGAGAAGCAGGAGTTTCCTTTCAGGATATTTTAAGTTCCAAAAAGGAAGAAGCCGCAAAAAACCTGAAATTCTCAAAACATGCCAATGAACGGCTGGCGACAAGGCAGATCGACCTGTCAGCGGAGCAGATAGAGCGTTTGGAAAATGGCACGACAAAGGCACGGGAAAAAGGAATTCGAGAGTCTTTGGTCATGGTAGACAATCTTGCATTTATTGTCAATATCAAGAATAATACCGTGATAACAGCAGTAGGCGACACAGAGGATTCAATATTTACCAATATTGACGGCGCTGTGATCAGTTAAGATAAGGAATGGTTTTGCCGGACCTCACAAGGAAGCAAACGGGATTTTGAATGACAGAAAAATCCCATCATTCCGAAGATTAGGAGGAAAAATATTATGATGAGATCACTTTATTCTGGTGTGGCAGGGTTAAAAACACATCAGACCAAGATGGATGTTATTGGTAACAACATTGCAAACGTAAATACCGTAGGGTTCAAATCCAGCAGCGTAAACTTTTCTGATACGTTTTATCAGATGGTTTCTTCTGCGACCGGCCCGAATGCAGAGACATTGAGCGCCGGTACGAACGCAAAGCAGATTGGTCTTGGTTCCATGGTGGCGTCGATCACGACAAATATCACGGAGCAGGGCGGACCTTCTACGACAAACCGTGCACTTGACGTAGCGATCAACGGCGAGGCGTTCCTCGTTGTCCGCTCCGGGACAGATACCTGCTTTACTAAATCCGGCGCATTAAATGTCGACGAGGCCGGGAATCTCTACTGTACGACAAACAATGCAACGGTGCAGGGATGGCTTGCAGACGGCGACGGCAATATCGTCAAGGATACCGTCAAAGATTTGACCATCATGAGTGCAGAAAATATGTACTACGAGCCGGAAGCAACTGGAGCCGTTACATTAAACGGTAATATCGATCCGAATGATAAAGACCTGACGCCAGAGTATGATGCGGATGGTAAGCCGGTTGAAGGCGGAGAAGTTATGACGTTTAGCTTCTTTGATAACCTTGGCGAAGAATATACCGTAAAGCTTTATATCTCTCTGGCACAAACGCAGGCAGAGGGAACAACAAAATATGACGTGCGTATCGGCGATATCTTTGGCGCCGATGGAAAATCTGTTTTTGTAAACTCAGAGACAGTCGCTGGAAAGACAACATATTCTGCAAATACTGACGTACACTTTTTCTGGGGTGGAAATGAATTTCAAGCTACCGCTGATAATGTTATAGTAGATCCAGACAAAGGGGATGTGACAGTAAAAAGCCCTACGATCACGCTGGAATTTGGAAGCAAAGGAGGCGAATTTTCTAAGGCTGAGGGTACAGGGGCGCGTACGAATCCGGCTTATCTGGATAAGGCCATCAACTTCTCTATCGTTCAGCTTCATGCGCCAAATTCAGGGGATAACAGCAGTTTTCCACAGTATGATGCAGCCAACGATACAGGCGGCGTGAATGTCTTCTTTGATAAACTGACGCAGTATGTTGCCGGCGGCTCTTCCAAGCTGTCCTATTCCAAGGGAGATGCGGAAGGTCTGGACGTCGGGAACAGAGCCGGCAATATGAAAGGGATCAGCGTAGACCAGGACGGAAAGATTTGGGGCAGTTATGACAATGGTATGACAAAGTGCCTGGCACAGATGGCAGTCGCTACCTTTGCCAACCCATCCGGACTGGAGGCGATCGGAAACAGCCTGTTTGCCGCTTCTTTAAACTCTGGTGCATTTGACGGAGTCGGCGAAGAGATTTCCCTCTCCGGTTCCTTTACTGTCGGCGCGCTGGAGATGTCCAACGTAGACCTTGCAAACGAGTTTACGCAGATGATCATTACACAGCGTGGATTCCAGGCAAATTCAAGGATCATCACAACTTCAGATTCCATGCTGGAAGAGCTTGTCAACCTGAAGCGTTAAGGCTGATCTGACAAACGTAATGAGTAAAAGCTCATAGTACGTTGCCTGTGATACAGAAGATTCATGTATTGATTCAGGGAGCGATGATAAGATCGCTCCCTTTTCTTCATGGAGAGGAAATTGCAAGCCATCCTTTAGGAGGGCTTTGGAATGTAACGGCGTGTAAGGGCAAAACGCTGCCGGTCAGGCGGTACGCTTTGCGCCAAAGATATGCATGGAGTTTTTTGCAATCAACGGAGTGTGAGGTGGATTATGATTGATGTGACGAGATTAAACGGAAAAGAACTGACAATCAACGCAGATTTAATAGAAATCGTAGAGGAAACTCCCGATACGGTCATCACTTTGACGACTGGAAAAAAAATAATTGTAAAAGAAAGTAGACAGATGATAAAAAATCTAGTAAAATCATATAAGAGAGAATGCAATTCTGGGTTCTTGGCAGAATAATTATTACATAAGGTGGTGTGAATTTTGGATATTACAACATTAATTGGTATCATCATGTGTGCAGTCATGGTCGTTCTTGGTATTATTACCGGTGACGAGGGGCCGGCGGCTATGAGGCATTTTTATGACCTGGTATCTATCCTGATCACGTTAGGAGGTTCTACCTGTTGTATGATCATGCAGCAGAAAAGCCTTCCAGCATTTGTCGGCAACTTAAAGTCAATCGGTCTGGCTTTCAAGAAAATGACAACAAATGAGGCGGAAGTGATCGACAATATTGTCAAACTTTCCAATGTAGCGCGTAAGGAGGGACTGCTGGCTCTGGAAGAGATGGCCAATAACATCGACGACCCTTTCCTGAAGAAAGGCATCATGCTGATCGTCGACGGTACTGATCCGGAATTAGTCCGGAATATCATGGAGACAGAGCTCAGTTCCGTGGACAAGCGGCATGCTGACAAGATTGGGTTCTGGGCAAGCTGGGGCGGCATGGGACCTGCATGGGGTATGATCGGTACCCTGATCGGTCTGGTAAACATGTTATATAACATGGAAGATATGTCCAAGATCGGACCGAACATGGCAGTGGCTCTTTTGACCACCTTATATGGTTCGCTGCTTTCAAACTGGATCTGTATTCCAATCTCATTCAAATTGAAAATGTTTAACGAGACAGAGATCATGGTAAAAGAAGTCATGGTAGAGGGTCTTTTGTCTATCCAGGCGGGTGAAAACCCACGTGTTATCGAGGAGAAGCTCAAATCCTTCCTGGCTCCTTCTACAAGGGATTCTGTCGGGGCGGATGCTGCGGGCGGCGCTGAAGGTGGTGAGGCTTAATGGCAAAAGAGAGAAAAGAAGAAGAGATCAAAGTAGACGGCTGGAAAGATACCTTTTCCGATCTGATGAACCTTCTGCTGTGCTTTTTCGTTATGCTTTTTGCCATGTCCAATGTGGATGAAGTCAAATACTCCGAGCTGGTCGCTTCCCTGTCAAACAGTTTTAGCATTTTCAGCGGAGGCGCTCAGGCGATCGGCGAGGGCAAACTGGTCTCGAGCGGCGCAACCCAGTTAAACAACCTGGATGAGTATTTCAGCGATATGGGCAAAAAAGCGGACACGTCAGAACAGACCGATCCGGCGAAAGTCTATGAAGAGGAAAAACAAAGAGAGAAACAGCAGACGACGGAGCAGACTTATTCCGATGTAGTAAACCGCGTCGAGACAAACCGTCTGGAGGACGCCTTAGACGTCACGATGGACGAGGGATATAATTACGTGATGATCTCCTTAAACGGCGGGATTTTATTTGAATCCGGAAGCGCGGAGATTCAGTCCGGCGCAAAACAGATCTTATCCCGGGTTGCAACGATCCTGAAAGCATATCCTGACAGGCTCATCAAGATCGAGGGACATACAGACGACGTCCCGATCAGCAACTCACGGTACGAGAGTAACCTGTGGCTTTCCACAGCGAGGGCGACGAGGGTGCTTGAATTTCTGTCGGGGAGGCTTCCGGAAAATCTCCAGAAGAATATGGAAGCGTCCGGGCGCGGTGATCTCGACCCGATCGCAAACAATGATACCGCAAGCGGCAGGGCAAAGAACCGCCGTGTGGAAATAAAGATATATACCAATGAAAATTAGACAGGAAAAGTCAGACAGAAAGGTGAGGTAAACAATGAAAAAAAATATCTTTAGTGTAATCATTACCGCATTGACTGTGATCAATGTTGTATTAACCGCAGTAATGTTCTTTGTCATGCTTCCGGCATTTCAAAAGACGAATAACCTGCTCGGCCAGGTCGGCTCCGTGCTGAATCTTGAGTTAGACGCCGACGCGGAGGCAGACGACGCAGCAAATTATACGATCAAAGATTTAGAGCCGTATCCGGTTGCTTTTACGGAACAGGCGACATACAACTTAAAGTCAGAGAATGGAGAGGAAGGACAGCACTATGCGCTGTTAAAAGGCTATTCGCTGAACTTAAATACCAAGGCGGACGATTTTGATGATGTGAAAAAGATCATAGAGACAAACAGCTCCCAGATCACTGGCGCGCTGACGACAGTAATACAGGAACATACCCTTAGCGAGGCTACGCCGGAGACGATCAAGAAAGAAGCCGTGGAAGCGATCAACAAGCTTTTGGATTCCAAAGCGGTTGTCAGCATCGATTTAGACGGTTATGTAACGCAGTAATACATACTCATTGCGGCAAATAAAATTCATAATAAAAATTACTTTGATTTCTTGTATTTATATGATACAATGAGTAAGTGTAAAAAAACTGGACTTGCATTGACGCCGGTTCAGGTGAGAGGTGAAAACTATGGGAGATACCTTATCTCAAGCGGAAATTGATAGTTTGCTCAATGCGCTGAGTTCAGGTGAGCTGGATACGGAGTCGTTAAATGAGACGCCGGAGAAAGCGATAAAAGAATATGATTTTGCCAGGCCATCTAAATTTTCAAAAGACCATCTTCGTACCCTGGAGATCATTTTTGAAAACTATGGGCGGTTGTTGTCTACGAATCTGCCGGCATATTTCCGAAAGTCCGTACAGGTTGACGTTATGAATGCAGAGGCGAATACGTATTCTGAATTTTCAAATGCATTGTCAAATCCGGTACTTCTCGGAGTTGTCAATTTTGCTCCGTTAGAAGGCAATATCATTGTAGAGCTTGCTACAAACCTGGGATTTGCGATTGTTGACAGAATGCTTGGCGGTTACGGGAACCCCCTGGATAAGAGCAGGGAATTTACGGAGATTGAGCTGGTGATACTGGAACGCGTATTAGAGATCTGCACGAATATGATGGTCGAACCGTGGGAGAGCGTCGCCGCGATTGAGCCGCGTCTGGAGAGGATTGAGACAAATTCACAATTTGCACAGTTCATCTCTCCGACAGAGATGACCGCCATCGTCACGCTCAATATCAAGGTGGGCGATGTAGAGGGCTTGATGAATGTATGTATTCCATACTCCTGTGTAGAATCTGTGATTGATAAGCTGAACACGAAGTATTGGTATTCTGCGATGAAAGACGTCTCCAATGGAGAGTATGCGGAGAATATCCAGAACATCATTGATTACGCAAAAATCCCAGTCCGCGCAATGCTTGGAAGAAGTTCTATTTCCGTAAACGATTTTGCGAATTTGCAGCTGGGAGATATTATAAAATTAGATACGAAGGTAGACGAAGAATTGAATGTATATGTAGGCAACATCAGGAAGTTTACCGCATTGCCGGGTGCAATTTCCAACGCATATGCGATCAGAGTCACTTCAGTAATAAGGGAGGAACAATAAGGTTATGGATGGAATGTTATCGCAGGAAGAAATTGACGCGTTGACTGGTGGGGATTCTGGTGCGGACACATCGGCAGCTGACGGTGGGGAAGTATTAACCGACGCGGAACGCGACGCCGTCGGCGAGATCGCCAATATCAACATGGGTACTGCCGCAACAACGCTGTCTACGCTGTTGAATAATAAAGTGACGATCACGACTCCGCGCGTGTCATATGTTTCCGTTGAGGAGTTGTCAAAGCAATACGACAGGCCTTGTGTGTTTATTCATATTTCTTATATTGAGGGAATTGACGGCAATAATATCCTGATTTTAAAAGAGCATGATGTGAAGGTGATTACCGACCTGATGATGGGCGGGGATGGGACCAACACAGACGGCGAGCTCTCCGAGCTCCATCTCAGTGCGATCAGCGAGGCGATGAACCAGATGATGGGTTCCGCTGCGACGTCGCTTTCGTCTATGCTGGAAAAGAAAGTAGATATCAGCCCGCCTTCTGCAAGCCTGGTAGATTTAAACGATACGATTGAAGATACTTCGATCTCCAATTTCCTGAACGACCGGGTGGTGCAGGTCGCTTTTGATATGAAGATTGGCGAGCTGATCGACAGCCAGATCATGCAGTTGTATCCGTTTGATTTTGCGAAAGAATTATATGAGAAATTTATGGGGAGTCAGCAAAATGCTGCTGAGCCCGAGCCACAGCCGGCTCAGGCTCCAGCGCCGGAACAGCCGCAACCGCAGCCGACGCCGCAGGCAACACCGCAAATGGCAGCACAGCCGCAGATGGGGGCGGCGCCGCAAATGGGGGATCCGAACATGGCACAACAGATGATGCAGCAGCCATATATGATGGCACCAAATGTAAATGTACAACCGGCACAGTTCCAGCCGTTTAATGCGGGAATCAGCCCGCTTCTCCAACAGGAAAACATCGACCTGATCATGGATGTACCTTTGGAGGTGACAGTAGAGCTGGGGCGCTCGAATAAATCGATCAAGGAAATCCTTGATTTTGCGCCGGGTACGATCATTGAGCTGAATAAACTGGCGGGTGAGCCGGTTGATGTACTCGTCAATGGCAAGTTTGTCGCAAAGGGCGAGGTTGTTGTTATCGAAGAAAATTTCGGTATCCGTTTAAGTGAGATTGTAAAATAAAGTGAATGCTGGAGGTGTGGATATGCTTGTCGTTTTGTCTGAGTTTTCTACACTTGCCAGCATTATTAAATTGGTGGCGCTGCTGATTGTTTTTGTCTTACTCTTATTTGCAGCGCACTTATTTACCAAATGGTATGCAAGATCCACGTATGGGAACAGCCGCACAAAAAATATCAGGATCGTAGAATCACAGCAGCTGTCGCCGGGAAAGAATATTGTCATTGTACAGATTGGCAAAAAATACGTCTCTTATATCCAGTCGAAGGATACGATTTCTGTTTTGACGGAGTTAGAGGAGGACGATTTAGACCTTTCCCCGCAGGAGATCAGAGAGACTTCCTTCCGGGACGTGCTGAAAAATGCGAAAGATTTCAATAAAAAGAATAAAGGGAACAGTTGAAGGATGATGAGGACAGGACAGAAAAAGCAAGGAAAAGTGAATCACAGACAGATCATGCGGCTTGCCTTTACGCTTGCTGCTTTTCTGCTTTTATTTTTTGCGTCAGCGCCGGCTTATGCAAGGGCGACCGGAAACCAGGGCGTCGATTCCACAACGCAAAATGAGATTGACGCTGTGCCGGACAGCGATGATGATTTTGAATTGAATATTTCCTCAAATGCCGGCAGCACTAATCTCGAAGCGACGCTGCAGATGCTTCTCGTGCTGACTGTTTTATCGCTTGCGCCTTCTATTATCATTATGGTGACGTCGTTTACCCGCGTGATCGTGGTGCTTCATTTTATCCGTACTGCGATCGGGACGCAGACCTCCCCGCCAAACCAGGTTTTAGTGGGACTTGCCCTGTTTATCACGCTGGCGGTCATGTCGCCTGTGATAACGCAGGTCAACGAAGACGCGGTGCAGCCGTTTCTAAGCGGCGAGATGAAACAGGACGCCGCGATTGAAAAAGGGCTCGCCCCAATCCGAAACTTTATGTTAAAAGAGACGAGGGATAAAGATTTAAAATTGTTTCTGTCGATCAATGGGGAATCTTCCGACGAGATTGACAGCTATGACGATATCCCGATCACAACGGTCATTCCGGCTTTTATCATCAGCGAGCTGCGCACGGCGTTTATTATCGGATTCCTTCTGTATCTTCCATTTATCGTGATGGATATGGTCGTGGCTTCCACGCTGATGTCGATGGGTATGATGATGCTTCCGCCAACCGTTATTTCCCTGCCGTTTAAGATTCTTTTGTTTATCCTGGCAGACGGATGGAATCTTGTCGTAGGGCAGCTGGTGCAGTCGTTTCAATGACAAGCCGGAGCAGGTAAGCAAATCCGGGAATTTGTGGGAAGCTTGCACAGTCGTTTCCATGAGAAGCCGGAGCAGGCAGGTAAATCTGGGAATTTGTGGGAGGCTTGCACAAATTGCGGACGCGCAGATTCTCTTTTGCGGCAAGATTGTAGATTCGTTTGGAATGGAGATTAGAATATGGTACAGGATTTTATTATTGATATTGCAAGAGAAACGATCTGGACTGCAGTCAAGACGGCGATGCCACTTTTGCTGATCTCTCTGATCGTGGGACTGATCATCAGTATTTTTCAGACGATCACCTCCATCCAGGAGCAGACTTTGACGTTTGTTCCCAAATTTCTCGCGATCATGGCGGTACTGCTTTTGTTTGGCGGATGGATGATGGATTCTGTCGCGGGTCTGATGATTGACATTATGAGCCAGGTGCCAAATATTGACAAGTAAGTGCAAAAGTGAGGAGTGACGGATGTGACATTCAGTATAGAATATTTTGAATATATGATACTTGTGTTTGTTAGGATTGCGTCGCTTGTATTTATTGCACCTTTTTTTAATAACGCAAATGTTCCGAGAAGGGTAAAGGCAGGGATTGCTTTCTTTTTGTCTCTGGTTGTCATGAATACGGTGGATTATACGCAGGTCGCCTATCATGGGTTCCTCGATTACAGTATCCTGATCGTAAAAGAGGGGATCACAGGTCTTTTGATCGGCCTTGGCGCCGGGTTTTCTATCTATATCCTGAATTTTTCCGGTCATATGGTTGATATGGAGATTGGCTTTGCGATGGCGATGGAGATGGATCCGACGACCAGAGTCCAGACGACGATCACCACGACGCTGTTTACCAATCTTTTTATGCTGATGTTCCTTGCGTCCGATATGCATTATTTTGTCCTGGATGCGCTGTTTGATTCTTATGAGATGATCCCAATCGGCGGGGCGGTCTTAAAGCCCTCGCTTTACAATATCTTTTTAGAATATATGGTAGACTTTTTTATTATCGGTTTCCGCATTATCCTGCCGGTTTTTTGCTGTATTTTTATTTTGAATATGATCCTGGGGATTTTGGCAAAAGTTGCGCCGCAGTTGAATATGTTTGTTGTGGGACTGCAGCTGAAACTGCTGGTCGGTTTGTTCCTTTTGTTCCTCTTGATGTCTATGCTGCCGGGAATCACCGATTTTATTTTTGAAGAAATGCAAAAATTAACAAAATATTTCATGCAGTCAATGAGCACATAGCGTTCCGGCACGGCGGAAAAAAGTTTGCTATTTTGAAGCAAATAGGGTATTATATATATGTATGTCATTTTAAATGAGAACAGACGGGAAGAAGGGACTACGGGAAGGTCATGATGGCTTATTTAAAGTACGATCTGCAGATGTTTGCAAAAGAGGGCGCGGGCGGCGAAAAGACAGAAGAGCCGACTTCCAAAAAACTTCAGGACGCCAGAAAGAATGGACAGGTAGCGAAAAGCACGGATTTTACATCGGCATTTTCCCTGTTAGCGTTTTTTGGCTCTTTAAAGGTTTATATTGGTATCCTCGGCAATCAGATCCTGGAAAATTTTAACAATATGCTGGGACATTTTGCAGATTATACACAGAATGAGTTTACCCTGCAGATTGCCTGCTCTGTGATCGGCGGGGCGCTCTGGCGTGTTGTCACGATCATTTTGCCATTTCTGCTGATCAGTTTTTTAGTCACTTCGATTTCAACGCTTGTGCAGGTGAAATGGAAGGTCACAAAAGAACCGATGAAGCCAAAGCTAGGCAAGATCAATCCGATCAGCGGCATGAAGCGGCTGTTTTCAAAAGACAAGCTGGTCATGTTGATCATGTCGATCGGAAAGATCGCGATCATCCTTGCCGTGGTATACAACTACCTCGCCAATAAATGGGCGATTATTTTTAACATGTACCATTACAGCCTGAAACAGGGGATTGAGCTGCTCGGCGAGACAGTGATCGATATCGGACTTCGCATCAGCCTGTTCTTTTTTGTCATTGGATATGCGGATTACAGATACCATAAATGGAAATTCCATCAGGACATGAAGATGACGAAACAGGAAGTAAAAGACGAGTATAAACAGCAGGAAGGCGATCCGAAAGTCAAGAGCAAGCAGAGGCAGAGGATGCGCCAGGCGGCACAGCGCCGTATGATGCAGGAATTGCCAAAGGCGGACGTCGTCATTACCAACCCGACCCATCTGGCTGTGGCGCTCAGATATGAAAAAGAAAAATACGACGCACCGATCGTTATCGCGAAAGGCGCCGACTACCTGGCGGCAAAGATTAAGGAAGTGGCCAGGGAAAATGATATTGAGATTGTAGAAAATAAGCCTTTGGCAAGAATGCTCTACCACAATGTAGAGATTGGACAGCAGATTCCACCGGAACTGTACCAGATGGTTGCCGAAGTTTTAGCATATGTATATGGATTAAAAGGAAAGGCATAGGGGAGATAACAGATGAAAAAAGCGGATATATTTCTGGGGTTATACATACTGGTTCCGATCATGTTTTTGATCATACCGGTTCCAACGGCATTTTTGGACGTCTTATTAATGTTAAATTTAAGTATTGCATTGATCATTCTTTTTAATGCGTTATTTTCAAAAGAGGCGCTGAATATGTCTTCGTTTCCGACAATCCTCTTGCTGACAACGCTTTTCCGGCTATCGCTGAATGTCAGCTCAACGAGGAATATCCTGTTAAAGGGATATGCCGGTGAGGTAGTCGCAACGTTTGGTAATTTTGTCGGCGGCGGCAACCTGATCGTCGGCATTATTATCTTTTTGATCCTGATCTTGATCCAGTTTATCGTTATCAATAAAGGCTCTGAGCGTGTGGCAGAGGTGACGGCGCGTTTTACGCTGGATGCAATGCCAGGTAAGCAGATGGCGATCGACGCCGACTTAAATACCGGCGCCATAACAGACGAGG